>JAYEMD010000001.1:0-28105 GCA_034717895.1 Campylobacterota bacterium
GACTTTTTTATCAGAATATTGGATTTTTAACTCACCCATTTGGTAATCCTTTGTAAATGTAGTTGAAGTTATATTCTATGGTATGTTTGGTTAGTTTTAGATTTTGCTATTGCATAATTTGGGTTAATACTGTCAACCTCTATAATCTTTAAATTTGGATATTTTTCTTTAAAAACTTCAGCAATAGCAAAACCTTTTACTATTGCTATTTTTTTATCTATTAAAGATTCAATATTGTCTATAAAATCAACATCTCCATTTGAAGCTAGTACAACAGGGATAGTAAGATAACTAGAAGTAAAATTTAGATATTGATCTCTTGAATCTGTTTTCATAGCCAAGGGTATAATATCACACTTCTTGTTTTTTATTTTTTCTAAGCTCTTATCCCAAGAGTTAGATTCTAAAAAGCTCAATTCAATAGGTAGATCCTTTACCATACTTTTTAAAAGATCACTTCCTACACCTAAGTGTTTACCCTCTCTTATAAAATCATAAGGAACCCATCCCGGATCCACACAAACCCTTATCTGTTTTTTTGATTTTAAGTATCTTTTTTGAACTTTGCTTAAGAGATTATATCTCCCCTCTTTTTGGAGTCTAAACCACTTTTGTTTTAAAAGCTCTATCTCATTACTTGTAGAGTAACTATTAAGAGTTTTATCTATTATAGATTGAAGTTGTGGAGTATCTTTTCTTATTGCCATTTTAAGAGGTGAATCAAACTCTAAGATACAACTTTGTTTAAGATTGTTAAACATCATGTTTTTATTTATATATTCAGCAATAGTTACAATATTAATAGCCCCGTCAATTCTTGAATGAGCTATTGCTTTCATAAGTTCTTTTGGGGTATCGTATTGTATAAAATTTATCAATGGATACTTTTTCATAAAATATTTAGTAGATTTCCACTCCTTTACAACACCCACTTTTTTCCCAAAAAAATCTTTTGGTTTATTAAACTCAACATCATTGATAGTGTAAATGGAATAAGTTCTTTTAATAGTCTCATATTTTGTGAAAAGCATATTATCTCTTCTTTCTTGAGTCTCATTAATAGCAGGAATAACATCTATCTTTTTATTTTTTAAATTATCTATTAGATAATTATAGTCACCCATAACAAACTTTGCTTGAAAATTGTTTTTTTTACCTAAAAGATTTATAAGGTCATAAATATAGCCTTTAAACTCACCATTTTCTTTAAAAATAAAGGGGGGAGCTGACGGTACACCAAATATAAGAGTAGGATTATTGTCTAAAAACAACTCCTCTTCTAAACTAAGTCTTATATCCCTTCTATTCATATTTGAGAACCATCTGTTTCTAATTTGCAGTTTTGCTTTAACATCAATAGTATCGAGTGCTTTATTTACAATAGATGTAAGCTGCGGCCAGTCATCTCTAAACCAAAACACCATATTAAACGGTTCCCCTATTGAGAAGGTTGTTTCAATCATAGAGTTCAGACCTATACTGTTTGCTAGATAAAATATAGATTCATCAAGCACGGTAAAATCTGCTTTTTTATCAACTACCGCTCTTATTGTTTCAGGTATGGTATCTACCTCGATAATCGTTATATCTTTACAACTATTTTTAACAATATTTTTAAATAGATGATTCCCCCTTTGGACAACTGCTGTTTTTCCCTCAAGGTCTTCTATGGAGTTTATATTTTTTGGATTTCCTTTTCTTGTGATTACCAAAGTTGTAAGTTTTATATATGGTAGTGAAGCATCTGCATACTCCTCCCTTGATTTTACATAACCTGCAGAAAACAAACCGTCAAATTTTCTCTCCTTGGTCATTTTTTGCATCTGTGTCCAGTCCCCAACGGTAAAATTAAACTTCAAACCTGTTTTTTTGGAGATAATATCTAACAATTCAACATCGTGACCGCTAAAAGTTCCATCATCATTTTTTATTACAAAAGGATCAAACCCAACTCCGCTTGCAAGGTTAATTACGGGGTGTTCCTCTATAAAACTTTTCTCCTCTTTACTTAGATCAAGAACATTAGGGAATAAAAAAGTGCCAAAAACTATAAAAAACAGGAAAAAGATTTTATCTAACAAAACAATCTACCTTTACAAGAGACTAATAGCCCAGATTTTTATTAGCTATATTCTCTATAAACACTGTTGCATATGAACTTTTTGGCAAGGTAAAGCTTATCTGCATAGTGTTTTCCTTACTGTTGTATCTATTTTGTATATCTTTTGGATATACCCAGGCATCACGTCTAAATCCTTTATCATGGATAAAAGGGTCATCATATTTTGCTTCTAGCTCTCCTGCTTGCCCCTTTGCTCTTGGAACTTTTCGTCCGGGCATTAGACCTGTTATAATTTTTCTCTCTTTATCTTGAAATATATCACCCTCTAATGCTATAAGTTTTTTAGAATCAGCTTGCTTTGATATCTCAACTCTATTAATAAGCCAGCTGTTAAAAAAGTAGCTTTGGTATGCTGAAACCAGAAAGTTCTTTAATTTTCTGTCGTTTATTGTCTCTTCACCGTAAACTATTTTTTTAGCATAATTAAAATCTGCATCTTTTCCAAACCTTTGATACCCAAAATAATTTGCCATACCGTGCTTTTGGAGATGTGAAATTGATCTATAGATCAAATGAAGCTCTTCATCTTTTATATTTTTAAGCTTAATTACAAACTTATTACCTGCTAGATCACCTATTTTTAATTTTTTATCATGTTTAAAAGTTTCTAAGACTTTGATATTCTTATCATTTAGTATCTCAAACTCTCTGCTTTTATTTAGAGGGATACTTATATACTGGGTAGTTGTTGCATTTTTGTCTTTTAGTCCCGCATAACCAATCTGATTTTCATCTATATTGAGTTTTTTACCGATTATTTCAATAAGCTCCCAAGTTGAAAGATATACTTTTTTTATTTTCATAATAAAAAAGTTACCTTTATTTAAGAACTTATACAAAGGTATCTCCTCAACTATAAAATCATATTTATTCTGCTGAAACTCAAAACTTAAAGGCTTATGTGTATTAAAATATATTCGTTCTTTTTTCATATGGTATTCTATCCTATATTTACTATAGAGCACCTATAGTTAGAGCAATATATATACATTGATAAAGATTAGTTTAAATATTAATTCAAAAGCTAATATATTTTAAATTTTAAGTCATTTTAAAGATATAATCCTCTAAACTTGACCAAAATCATATAATCATAATTAATAAAGAGAGTAAATGAAAGAGACAATTGACGGCATATTTGACAATGTGAAATACTGGCTTGATAAAACTCAACTGCTAAATGCTATAAACCCCGATCAATATTATAACAAAAATACGATCCTTAGACTTCTTGTAGTAACTTCACAAAGTATCTCAGAAAAAAATGAAGCAAAAAGAAGTATGTGGAATCATCATATAAAAGATAACCTAATGGGTGATGATATACTAAAAAACACACCGGAAACCATCTTAAAAGATATGGACTTTGCCAAAAATGCAGTTGCTAAATACAATCGTACATATATCTATATAGATAAAAGCTTAAAAGCCAGTAGAGATCTAGCCTTAATGGCTGCACAAAATGAAGAATATAATGAAAAAAAACAAAAAGACCCTATCTTAAAACATATGCCTCAGCAATACAGGCTCGACAGTGAAATAGCACTTGCTGCAGTTACTAGAAATATAGACAATCTGCAATATGCTACAAATCTTCAAAACAACAAATACTTCATACTTGACTTTATAAAGTTCAATGACGATACGGCAACTAAAAGAAAGATACTTCAATATATAAACAAAGAGCTTTTAAACGATAAAAGGTTTGTAAGTCAGCTTGGGTGTTTTGATGATCTGTGCAAAAACTTTACAAACGATACGGAGTTTGTAGCAACTTCCGTACTTTATGATATAGATATCTTAAAAAAGACTCAGATCTTTGATGAGAGTATTATAAAAGCTGCATTGAAAAGTGACAATTTCTACTCCCAAAGAGATTACACCCTTGCTGATATATTCAGATATATTGAAAGATTCAACGATGACTTTGAAGAGTTGGACTCGAAAATAAAAGATAAAAAACTTATTCAAGAGCTATTTTGGTATATGGGTGAGACCATAAGCGATGAATTTATTTAATATGAAATAAAATAATGTTAAAATCCCGTTTATTTAAAAAATACGGGACTATTTTATTTGAAAAAAGCAACGAAAAAAGATATCGAGTTTATAAAACAAAAATTTATAGAAAACTATAATGATGCCGTAACGGAACTTGAATATAAAAATGATTACGAACTTTTAATAGCTATCATATTATCTGCACAATGTACAGATAAAAGGGTAAATATAATATCTCCTGCACTTTTTGAGAAATACCCCTCACCTAAAGAACTATCCAACGCAAACCTTGAAGAGGTAAAAGAGCTTCTTAAAAGCTGCAGCTTTTTTAACAATAAAGCAAAAAATATAATATCTATGGCAAAAAGTGTTCAAGAGAATCACGAAGGACTGATACCTCACGATACAAAGGCACTTATAAAGCTTGCAGGTGTAGGAAATAAAACAGCAAATGTATTTATGATAGAAGCTGACGGTGCAAATCTTATGGCTGTAGATACCCATGTTTTTAGAGTATCACACCGACTAGGTCTTAGTGATGCAAAAACAGTTGAAAAAACGGAAGAGCAGCTTGTAAAAAAACTAAAAGATGATCTTCATATATTTCATCAAGCTATGGTATTGTTCGGCAGATATATCTGTAAAGCGGTAAAACCTGATTGTGATAAATGTTTCTTAACCGAGGTTTGTAAAACCAAAGAAAGTTTTAAAGTAGGTTAATATGAAAATAAAAGATATACTTACACAAATCTTGCTGCTTTTATTTTTATTAACAGCAACGGCATATGCCGATACAAATGATCAAATAGATCAAGAGTTTATGGAAGAGTTTGATGATGAGTTTGAAAATGAATTTTCCGATGATACTACCCAAGATAACGATTATGACCCTTTTAAAAACTATAATAAAGCAGTTACACACTTAAACCATAATACGATGCTCAATATATTTATACCCTTATCAAAAGCTTATGAAAAAGTTACCACAAAAACTATTCGATTAGGTGTGAATAATTTCTTTAAAAATTTACTTTTTCCTGTAAGAGTTACCAACAACTTATTACAGATGAAATTTCAAAACTCTATTGAAGAGACACAAAGATTTGCTATAAACTCAACCATAGGTGTTGGAGGTTTTATTGATGTGGCAAAAGGGTATTTTAATATAGATGAGCATAAAGAGGATTTTGGTCAGACACTTGGATATTACGGAGTATCTTCAGGTCCCCATATAGTTATACCCTTTTACGGTCCTTCCAATCTAAGAGACCTTTTTAGTATGTATCCCGACAATATTCTAGATCCTTTTGTTTATACAAACAATACAAATTATAACTTGACAAATAATTTAAGGCAATCTATACCAATAAAGTTATATGATAAGCTAAATATAGCCTCTTTACACTATAAAGAGTATCTGGCACTTACAGAAGATTCATTGGACTTATATACTTTACTGAAAAGTGCATATGAGCAGAACAGAAATAAAATGATAAAGGAATAATATGAAAAAGCTATTTTCAATATTAATGTTTTTTTTCCTGTATACAAACAGTTTGGCATCAGATGATCTAAAAAATATCAAGTCATATTTTCAAAATAAGATTGATGCAGTTACGACGATAATAAAAACAACCAAAGCAGTTACAGAAAAAGAAAAAGATCAAAGAGATCAGAAAGTATTAGACACGTTAAATGATGTTTTTGACTTTAATCTTATGGCAAGACTTAGTCTTGGTGCTGCATATAAAAAAATAGATAAACAAAAAAGAATGAAATTTACTGATCTTTATATAGAAAGAATGAAAAAATCATACTCCTCAAAACTTGATACATATAAAAATAATGAGATAACGGTAACTTCAATAAAACAAGTAAAGTCAAACAGAATAGAACTAGTCACAAGTATAATTGACGGAGTTGAACAATATGATGTTTCTTATAAATTCTACAAACCGCGAAAAGCTATAGAGGATAAATACAGCTGGCTAATATATGATGTAAATATTGAGGGGATCAGTATCATAAAAACTGACAAAGCCCAATTTAAAGAGTATCTTAATACACACTCAATAGATGAACTTATCTCCTCTCTTGAGAAATAATGTTAAGAAAACTTTATAAAAACTACACCCTTAAATATCCAAGTGCTACACTATATATTTTTTTAGCATTTGTTTTGATCTTTGGGAGTTTTGCTTTAAAACTTGAGATAGATGCAAGTAGTGAGACACTTTTACTTGAAGGGGATAAAGATCTAGCCTACACAAGAGAGATCTCAAAAAAATTTTATGCCAATGATCTCCTTATTGTTACATACAGTTCAAAAAAAGATCTTCTTGATGAGCAAAATATCAAAAATATAATTGAGATATCAGATCAAATAAAAACCATAAACAATGTTGAAACAATAACAAACATAACAAACGTTCCCTTGCTAAAATCAACAGACCTGCCCCTTGGTGAACTGCTAAAACATATACCCACTATCCTTACAAAAGATATCAATAAAACAAGAGCAAAAGATGAACTTTTAAACAGCCCTGTATTTAAAGAGAATCTTATCAGTGATGATTTTAAAACAACATCGATTTTAATTAATCTTACAAGGGACGAAAAATATTTTGATCTTATTGAAAAAAGAGACACTTTTTTATTAATCTCAAAAAAGAGGAAATTAACCCAAACAGAACAAAACGATTATAATGTAATAAAAAAAGAGTTAAAAGAGTATAGAGATATTCAAAGGGTAAAAAACCACGAAAATATTGAAAAAATAAGAACCATATTAAAAAACTTCACAAAAGATCATAAAGATATAGTTTTAAATCTTGGCGGAGTTAATATGATAGCGGATGATATGGTAGAGTTCGTTAAATATGATCTTAGAACCTTTGGTATGGTGATAGTTGCACTTCTGCTGATAATCTTATATACGCTGTTTAAAGAGATAAAGTGGGTTATAATTCCCGTTGTAATCTCAACTGCATCTATTATTATAACAAGCGGTTTGTTTGGATTTTTCAGCTGGGAGATAACCGTTATATCTTCAAACTTCATATCCCTGCAGCTTATAATGAATATCTCTCTTATAATACATCTTATTGTAAAATATAACGAACTGGCATCAAAATACCCAAGTAAAGATACAAAAAATATAGTTATGTTAAGTACTCTATCTATGGCTAAACCCTCATTTTTTGTTGTTATTACAACTATTGCAGGTTTTAGTTCTTTAGTATTTAGTTCCATACTTCCAGTTATAAACTTTGGATGGATGATGAGTACCGGTATTGTTGTTTCTTTAGTGACAACTTTTATTTTGTTTCCCATACTTGTTATATTACTAAGCTCAAATAACTCTAACGCTCAATTTGATGAGCACCCCGTAACTTCAAATATTGCAAATATTGTTTTAAACTATCAAAAAACTATTTTAGCCGTAACTGTTGCGGTTGTATTGTTCTCTTTAAGCGGTGCTACTAAGCTTAGAGTTGAGAACAGCTTTATAGACTACTTTAAAAAAGATACTCAGATATATCAAGGGATGAAACTTATAGACCAAAAACTAGGTGGGACTACACCTTTGGATATCATCATCACCTTTAAAGAAAGCAGTGATGAGATATCACAGATCCAAGTATCTTCCGAACCGGAAGATGACGAGTTTGAAAACTTTGAAGATGAGTTTGATATGGATGAAGAGAACCAGCAGGAGTATTGGTTTACTAAAGCAAAGATCGACAAGATAAAACAGATACATGATTATCTTGAAACACACGAAGCAATTGGTAAAGTGTTATCTTTAGCAACCGTTGCAGAACTTGCAGCACAACTAACCGACTCAAAAGAGGTAGATACCCTTACCATGTCACTTTTGTATAAAAAGTTACCCTTAGAATACAAAAACACCCTGCTGTACCCTTATGTAAATATTGAGGAAAATATAGCAAGGATAAGCACAAGGATCATAGACTCACAACCAAACCTTCAAAGAGATAAACTGATAAAGAAGATAAACGGTGATCTTGAACTTATGATAGATAAAAAACATTATGAGTACAAAACCTCAAACTTACTAATTATATATAATAATATGCTTCAATCACTATTTGATTCTCAAATAAAAACAATAGGGATAGTGGTATGTATACTGTTTTTGATGTTCCTTATATTGTTTAAAGATCTGAAAGTAGCGGCAATAGCTATCATTGCAAATACCGTACCTGTTAGTGTTATTTTTGGTTTTATGGGATGGATGGATATACCTTTAGATATGATGACAATAACAATTGCAGCTATTAGTATAGGGATTGCGGTAGATAATACAATACACTATATACATAGATACAGATATGAATACTCAAAACACAAAAACAGTGTTACGGCTATGTTAAGCGGTCATAAAAGTATTGGACGTGCTATGTTCTATACATCCACTATTATTATAATAGGTTTCTCTATACTTGTACTTTCAAACTTTATACCTACCATATATTTCGGTATACTAACGGCAATAGCTATGTTTATGGCAATAGCAGCAGACCTTATGCTGCTGCCTGTACTTCTTATGCTATTTTACAGAAAATAGGGAGTTATCAAACTTAAATCAACTCCTCTAGCTTTATATCTTTTGATATTGGAACTTGGTTATAATATTGGTTTATTTTTGTACCATAGGTTGTAAGCATCACCATTTTTAGGTCAAATTTTTTATTTTTGATTCCGTGGGCGATAAACTTATCTTTTTTATTTTGAAGAATTTTAGTATAATTTTTATCTATAACAAACTCATCATTATAGTATTTACACTCTACAATATCGTAAGTATTTCCTATATACTCTATAAGTATATCTATTTGTGCACCTGAGTCATTTTCACTTTGAGATATATAGTCCCAATAGCCTATACTTTTTACACCGCTACTTAATCCTCTTACTTTTAAATAAAGATCTAAATTTGTTATCATAACCATTTCAAATGCAAAACCTTGCCAAATAATATAATCATGGCTGACTGATTTAGTTTCAAAATAATCTACCAATGACGCTATATCATTTTTACTAAGTGGCTGTACCCATTTTGTAAAAAAATTACAAAATGGGTCACATACTATATATTTTGTATTTTTACTTGCATGGGCATATCTTGATACAGGCTTTATAAAACCTGTATCTATAAGCTCATCTATATTTGATCTAAGTGTTGAACTCTTTATATTTTCTAAAAGATTTTCTATCTCTATCATATCAAAACCACTATGTTTAGAAATAAAAATATCCATAATATTTCTATGGTTTGAAGATCTATCATAAAACAGTGACTTAAATAATGCCTCATATTCACCATACAATGGTGAATGAAGAGAAAAAAATAAATTATTGATATTTTGTGCTATAGATAATCTACCATCCAAATAACTAAGGTATTTAGCGACACCTCCTAGTATCATGTATATATCTACTACACTTTTATCATCTATATCAAATCTTTTCTCTTTTTGCAAATACTCTTTTGTCTCTTGTAAATCAAAAGAATAAAGAGGGATCTCAACATCAACCCTATGGTAAAGAGGTCCTGCTGTATCTTTTAATATTTTATTTTTAATCCATGAAGCATTTGAACCGCAAAGTATCACTATAAGGTTATTGTTTTTTTCTATGTATGTGTTATAGAAGTGTCCAAATGCACTTAAAAACCCAGACTTGTTATGTCTATCTATCCAAGCAACTTCATCTATAAATATTATCACTTTCCCTTGATGTTTTTTTTGCTCTATCTCATTTTCTATAGTTCTTTTTAAAAATATAAATGCCTCATGCCACTTTTGTATAGGCTTTGCAGGTTCAACTTTGAACCAATCGTAAACAGCCTCTACGAAATAATCTTTTTGAACTGATGAGTTTTGATCTGCACTGCCTGTGAATTTAAAAAAAAGACAATCTGTTCTATGTGTTTGAAACATATAATCCACAAGAAAAGTTTTACCAATTCTTCTTCGTCCGTGAATCACCACAAGTTTACTTTTGTCCTCTTCACAAAGTGAATTTAAAAGTTCTAGTTCTTTTACTCTTCCTATCAAGTTAAAACCTTTATTTAGTATATATTTTAAGTATTATAGTATAAAACTTGGAAAAAGTCTATATATTTTATAGATATTTTATATTTATACTATCTATATACTATGATTTATTCTAAGCTTTATTATATTATCATCCACTTCAGGAGCTGTTATTTTTAAATATGTTGTAGAAACTTTACGGGAACAAAACTATTTACAATAAAATATAATTATAAAACTAGAAAACATCTTATTGAATAAGATATTTTCCAGCTAACTCTTTAGAAGGCAGTTTTACAACCTCTTCTTGGTACTCTTCATCCGTATCAAACCCAAACAATACCTTATAGTTTTGATCAGCTTGTGTTTTACCGTAAGTTACTATTATCTGTGCCGCTAATTTACTATCACCTTTAGAAGCACCTTTCTGCATTAAACTTAAAGGTCCGGTAGCATCAACTAGTCTTGTTTTTAGATACTTGGAGCTGTTTGTCTGTTTTAACTGCTCATTATCCTCTTTATGACGCCCTACGATAAGTTTGGCACCGTCAGGCAGTCTAAAGTGTCTTCCTGCTTTTAAAGTATCTATATCGGCTACTTCAAGAGTATCGTGCTGTGCAAACTCTCTTAAACGGTTACTAAACCCTATATCCGTAAGAAGACACCCTCCACCCGGAGATTCAAAATCTTCCAGACCTATTTTCTTAGCAAGTTCCAGCTGTCTTTGTCTTGACCTGCCGCTTATATCAAGAAGTTTTTCTCTATCTATCCACCCCTCTAACTCAGGCTTTGTAGGTGGAAGAAGTTTTGCACTAAGAGGTCTAACGATAAGGTCATCATATTCACTAAGCCCTTTTACCAGCTCCAAGGCATCTTTTCTTTGACTCATTGGTCGCTGTCCCAATACCTCACCGCTTATCATAAAAGATGCACCGAATTTTTCAAGTAAAGCACCTGTATATCTAAACATAAACCCGTGACAATCTATACATGGGTTGAAGTTTTTACCGTATCCGTATTTTGGATCAAACAGAACCTCTTTTAGGTAATCATCCCGCAGATCCAGAATTTCAAGTTTTACCCCTATCTGTTTACACATATTTTTCATATGTTCTGTTCTGTCTGTTGTTGAACCAAATCCAATATTTATATTTACCGCTACAACTTCTATACCTTGGTCTGCTACAACTTTCATTGCCAAAACAGAATCAAGTCCTCCGCTAAATAGTGCTAATGCTTTCAATCATCTCTCCTTTTTACTTAAATAATTTTACAGGGTCTATATACTTGCTGTTTTTTGTTGCTTGGAACAGCAGTGTATCATTGACCCGTCCTACCACATAACCTTTTGGTATCCACTTTCCGACTTTTAATGTGGGTGATATCTTGTCAAGATGTGAGTATATCGTATGTAGTCCGCCGGAGTGTTTTACAATAACAACATTTTCCAACAATCCCGAATCTTGTTTTGCATAAACAATCTGCCCTTTAAATACATTGTATACCTTTGCGTTTGGTACTTTTGTTTTTAAAGATACGGACTCATTGAACAACTCAATTTTATATACCTTGTCATAATACTTACCGAATCTTTTGGTAATTGTATATGACTTTAACGGAGCCATTGTTTTTCTACCGTTATACTTTGATATCTTTACACCTTTTGTAGATGAACCTATATTTCTTACTTCTATATCTATATCATCATCAAGCTCTTTTCTTGATAGTATTTTCATCTGTTTTGTTTCTATAGCTTTTGCAGTTTGCTTTTTGGCTTGTTGTTGTTTGGCTTTTTCTTTTTTTTCTTTTGCTTTTCTTGCTTTTGCTTTTCTAGCCTTTTCTCTGGCTAATTTTGCTTTTCTTTTTTTCTCTGCAGCTCTTTGTTTCTTTATCTCTTTGTTTTTTAGAATATCCAGATCACCTAAAAGATCGGTAAGTTTATTTTGCTTAGAGATGATTGTTTTTAAATTGTCCTGATACTGTTTGTGTTGTACTTTTAGTGAGGATATGGCAATTTTTTGTTCTTTTTGCATACTTAGGAACTCTTTTTTTACATCCTCTTGTTTTTTGATATATTTGGTTAATTCTTTTGATTTATCTATATTTTGTCTTGTCTGTCTATTTACTTTTAAATAATCTATATTAAGATCAAGAACCTCCTGCTTTGAATTTTCAAGCACAAGTGAATACACCTCTTTATCTATAAGTTCTTTAAAGGATTCTTTCTTTATCTGTCCTAGACCAAGGGTCATTGAATATCTTTCAATAACAAAATCAATAACATCTTTTTCAATATTCTCTTTTTTTTCCTTTAATATCTTGGCTTTGCTTTTTAATATTTTTAACTGTGTTTTTGCATTGTCCAGTTTAATTCTGTTTAAAAATATCCGTGTATTTATTTTATCAAGCTTAGATACTATATCATTATAGGTTTTCTCTTCTTTATTGATTCTATTTGCAAGATTATTGATATCTTTATTTAAACTTTTTCTATTCTTTCTCGACTGATCATATATCTGTTTATTTAAACCTATCTTTTTTTCAAGATCTGCAATTGAAGCAGTTAAGCTTATAAATGACAAAGCGAGTATCAATAGGTTTTTTAACATATTTTTATTTGATCTTGTATTTAATAATTAAAGCAAAAAATGTACTCATTGGTATTAAAATTGATAATAGAATTATCTTAATAAACTCAACTTCAAAATTAAAAGAGGTCGGTATCAAACTTATAAGTTCAGGCTGCACAATATTTTGAAGATTTTGTACAACAAAAAATGTTACGGCATTAACTATAACAGCAGAGATCAAAGCACTTGATAAAAGTAACTTTATAATAGGTTTTGAACTGTATATCAAAGTACCTCCGTGAAGCTGGATAATATCCAGCCTTTGTTTATGTTCGAAAAACCAGATCTTTATCTGCTTGGTTAAAAGAAGAAACGACATAACTAAAACAATTGTAAAAAGTACTATAACTATATCTTGAATAAGAACCATCATTGAGTATACTTTATTGTGATCACTTGAGAAGGTTTCAACTTTTTTTACATGGGATATTTTATACAGTTCATCTCTTATTTGTTCCAGTTTTAAAGTTGTAGGGTACTCTTCAAGATAGATTTTATAAAAATAAGGGAGTTTTTTGTTTAAAATATTTAAAGAGGACTCAGAGATCTTCTCTTTTATCCCTTTTATTATCTTTTCACGACTTATTATTTCGATATCTTTTACTTTTATTCCTGCAACTTTTTCCAAAGTACCTACAGGCGTATTTGCTATAACTATTATAGCATAATCATTAGTTATTTTCTTTTTATAGTTATCCACCACATTACTTACTAAAAGATATACCGCAAATGTCAAAAGAAGTACTACAAGAGGTATAGTAAAAGAAAAGAACTGATTAAGACGCCTCATATATAACTCCGTCATCTATATTGAATCTTCTGTATTTTATCCCAAAGTTCATAGGTATCTTATGTGTTACTACAACTATAGTTATACCAAGGTGTTCGTTTGCATCTCTTAACAGTTTCCATATAACATCTGCAGAATACTCATCCAGGTTTCCCGTAGGTTCATCTGCAAGTATCAAGCTTGGATTATGAGCCAAGGCACGTGCTACTGCAACTCTTTGTTGTTCACCTCCGCTTAGTTCTGCAGGATAAGCTCCCGCTCTGTGACTTAGTTTTACATGCCTTAGCAGTTTATTTACCTGTGCCATAGATGTTTTATCATCATAATTGTGTATTTTAAGAGGAAGCATAATATTTTCCTCTATTGTATACTCTTGAATAAGTTTATAGTCTTGAAATATGATACCCATATTTCTTCTTAGTTCCAAAAGTTTGTCTTGGTTCTTTTTTGCCATATCTGTTTTATGTACGAAAAGATGTCCTGATTTTAAAGGCATCTGTCCATAAAATGATTTTAAAAGTGTAGATTTACCGCTTCCGCTTGAACCGCTTATAAATATAAACTCTTTCTCTCTTATATGAAAATTACCGTTTTCAATTATGGTTCTTTTATTGTCATAGCTTAAGTTTACATTTGTTGCTAATATCACTTTAGATTCTCTACTATTATTTTATGTGCATCTATATTTGATCTGGTCTTTATTGGGTTGTCTTGAAAATATCTTCCATCTCCGTTTTGTATCAAAATATTCTTTGTCACAGGCTTATTAAAGTTACCCATAGTAAGTCTTATAAGAACCCCTTGTGATCCTTCAAAGTCTATATCATACAAAGATTCAAAGTGAACCAGATAATCATCTTTTATTATAGCTTTCTTTGGAAGATTCTCTTTTAATTTTTCAATATCTATATTTTTTGGAAAATTAAAATCACCCTCTATTTGTTTAGGGGGAGAAACCTTTGTAGATGTTATAGTAACATCCCAGATATTTTTCTCCTGTCTTTTCCATCTAGCTTCATATTTACTAACTACCGCTAAATCTTTGTCTTTTTCAATACTGCTTGGATACTCTTTAAAGTGCTCAAGCAAAGAGCTTGAATACTCAAAATAATTTGGACTGTCAGTTCTTAGTTCCAAGGTACCTTGGGGTTTTAGAACCCTTAAAGACTCTTCAATAAACGGTACACTCATAACTCTTCTATGGGGTTTTTTATCCCATGGTACGGGGAAATGTACAAAAATCTTCCCTGTACTGTTTGAGTCTAAAAATTCAAGAAATAATCTTGCATCATAGTTAACAACTAAAATATTAGTGATATTTTGAAGTTTTGCCTGTTTTAAAACCTGCTCAATTGAAGGGGTATGTATCTCAAGCCCTATTATTAGTTTATCAGGGTTTTGCGAAGCCTGATGAAGTAGATGTACACCGCTTCCAAAACCAACTTCCACCCAGATCTCTTTATCGGTTTTAAATTCATTTGTAAAATACTCAATATCTTTAAGATATGACTCTTCAGGTTTTACTTTGTTTTTATAAATAGTATTTGTATTACTAAAAAGTACCTTTGCACCTGAAATATTTGAGTAATCATTTAAAGCATCTTTCATAAGACTTACAGGGGTAAGTCTTGTGGCATTATCCAGTTTTACAAGATCATTGCCGTTTTTATTCACCTTTGTAAGTAAAAACTCTCTACCGTCGATAGATGCACCGATCTTTTGATCGTAACCGCCTTTTGCTATAAAATTAAACTTTATTTTTATATCTGCTTTATCAACCCGTAGATCTATATCATCGTGCTGTTCAAATAAAATATGAGGCATCTAGTTCATACCCTTGATCTTTTCCGTATGTTTTGGAAGAACAAGAGATGATTCAATAGTTCTTTCAGATAAAAGTCCATACTCATCAACAGCTTGTATACTATACTTATACTTCACACCTCTTACAACATCGTTATCCTCAAATCTCAACCCGTCCACATTAGGGATAAGTTTCTCTTTTGAAGAGATCCAGTCATCTTGTGTTACTTTATAAATATTATAAGATACTACTCTATTATCTGCCGCTCTCCAATTAAGGATGATCTTGTTACCCTGAATTTGTGCCAAGGTTAAAATAGGCATAGCGGGTTTAGAAAGTGTTGCACCCATAACAGGTGAAAGATATCTTTTTTCACTTTCTAAGGTGTCTTTATCTACTGTTGTTATTTTGTAAAAATAGATCTTCCCATCCTCCATAACATAATCATCAAACCTGTTATTCGGGATAGGAGTCTTTGATATTTTACTATAAGCACCCGTTGCACTAGCAGCTCTGTAGATATTGTAAAGTACCACATCTTTTGTTGGAGATTCCGTCCATGCAAGTGTTATCTTTCTAGGAAGATTCGTAGTTGCTTTTAGTGAGCCCACATGTTCGGGAAGAGGCTTTGTATTTGCTTCAACTATTTTACTTGGCTGTGATATTAGTCCATCAAAAGTTACAGCTTTTAATCTATAAAAATATGTTTCGTTGTCACCTAGCTCTTCATCTATATACTCAACATTGTATCTATCTTCAATGGTTGCTATTCTTTCCCATTTTGAAGATAAGGCGTTTGATTTTTCAAGATAATATTTTTCAATTCTTTCACTTTGGTGCGGTCTCCAAACTATTTTTATCTGTCTTGGAAGATTGTTAACGGCAACTATCAAACTTACCGATTCAAGGTTTGGAAGGGTAGATACCGTTACACTTTTTGAAGGTGCAGATTCAACTCCCCTTTTACTTTTTAGTGCTATTGAATATGAATACCTTACATTTGGGTACAGGTCTTTATCTAAAAAGTGTGTAGTATACTTATTGTCAATAGACGCAACTCTTTTAAATCGCATATCATCTTGCTGCATATTTGATCTGTATATATAATAACCGTCGGCTCTTGCATCGGTTATGCTTTTCCACTCTAATGCTACGGCAGTAATGTCAGAGATAGATTTTATAGAAGAGTCTTCCACTTTGGGAAGAGTCGTATCTATTTTTGGTTTTTGCGCAGTATCAAGCTGCTTTTCACACCCGCTAAATAGTATTACCGAGCTTGCTAACAATAAACTTAGGGTTAACTGTTTCACTATAATCGTCCTTATTAAAGTTTTCCATATAAAATTGTTTCATATCTTCAGGGAGATCTATACTAAAGTTCATATTCTCCCCATTTACAGGATGCTTTAGATATAAACTAAAAGCATGTAAATATACTCTATTTATTTTATCCGTATTCCCCTTAAAACCATATAAACTATCCCCTAGTATATGCCTTTGCAACGACTCTAGGTGTACCCTTATCTGGTGAGTTCTACCCGTATACAGCTTAGCGGCAATAAGCTCGTAATTCGGTTTATTTGTATTACTTTTTATTATATCGTCACCTAAACTTCTTGCCAGTTTTACAAACTTTGTTTTTGCATTTTTCCCGTTTGGTACGATACCCATTTTTAATCTGTTATTTGGATTTCTCCCGATTGGTTTGTTAACTTCAACATCATCTTTTAAAGGAAGATCTATAAAAGCAAGATAATAGCGCCCCATAGTTCTGTCTTCAAGCTGACGTGAAAGTGCCACATGAGCTTCATTTGTTTTAGCTATAACTATAAGTCCGCTTGTCCCTTTATCTAATCTGTGGACTATCCCGTGTCTCTCTTCACCGCTTATAGTAGACAAAGAGATATTTTTTTTCTTCAGCCAATCAACAAGTGTAGCTTCATTAACGCTGGCAGCACCGTGTACGATCACTCCTGAGGGTTTATTCAACACCATAAAGTATTCATCTTCATATACAATATCTATCTCGAAATCAACCTCTAAGGCTTCCTCTTTAACCACCTCAGGCAAAGTTACCCTTACTTTTTGTCCAATTTGAAGTTTTAGACCGCTTTTTGCTTTCTTTTTATTCTCTACTGTGACAAAACCTTTTTTTATAAGTTGTTCAATTTGATTTCTATTTTCATTTAGCTGCTTTGACAAAAAAATATCCAGTCTGGATTCTTCTTGTGCAATAAACTCTTTATTATTCATTTGGTATCATTCCTTATGATTTACTTCTTTGACAAACGGATCATTTCACATTTTAACTTTGAGTTGATATTATTAATATTACCGTTGGTATTTTTATCACACTATTTAATAAATGAAATAAATGAAATATTAGCACATAAACAATTAATATACTTCCTTCTATCCCTTGGAGCTTTTTTTGTTATCTTTTTAATACCCTTTAGAAAACTTTTAAGATTTATACCGTTTGTTTATTGGTTCGGTATATTCCTCCTTATTTGTGTCGAGTTTTTCGGTATAACAAAACTGGGAGCTACAAGATGGCTTTCAATACCTTTTACAAATATGACCATACAACCCTCGGAGCTGTTTAAACCGGCTTTTTTACTTATGCTTGGATATCTTGTAAAAAACCGTCCACCTCCCAAAGAGGGTTACGGCTGGGGTGATTTTATATATTTCTCTTTTTATATACTACTTCCTTTTATACTTATAGCAAAAGAGCCTGACCTTGGGACTGCACTGGTTCTTTTACTTATGGGTTACGGTATACTTTTTCTTATAAAGATAAAATGGAGTATTTTAATTACACTTGCTTTAACACTGGGGATATCATCACCTTTTATATATACCTATTTAATAAAAGATTACCAGAAGAAGCGTATCCATGATTTTATAAGTGAAGAACCCAGCTACCATGTAAAACAATCAATGATAGCAATAGGTTCAGGGGGTGCCTTGGGTAAAGAAAAAGAGTTTGCCACACAAACACAGCTTAAATTTCTACCAATTGCCACAAGTGACTTTATCTTTGCATCTTTTGTTGAAAGATACGGTTTTGTGGGTTCTATAGGACTTATATTTTTATATCTGCTTTTGATTGTGCATCTTTTAATTCTTCATAACAAATTTAGAAAAGATTTTATGATTAGTGTATTTGCAAGCGGAATAGGACTCCTTATATTTTTAAATATGAGTGTAAATATACTTATGGTTATAGGGTTTGCCCCTGTTGTGGGTCTCCCCTTGCCTTTGTTTAGCTACGGGGGAAGTTCATTTATAAACTTTATTGTTTTATTTGCTATTTTGGAGAACCTAATAGCCTTTAGATTTATGGATCAATATAATTTTAATAGAAAAATATAATATAAAGGCCCCTCTAAAAGATCTATTTAAAATATCTTATTGATCCAAATCCTGATACGTGTGTAGATCTTACTAAAGCTACCTCTTCTTTTGTTATAATGCCACCTAAAGCAATAACCTTAAAACTCTCATCTTGAAACTCTACTACCGCTTGCTTTAGATTTTCTATCCCTTTTGGTTCACCTTTATTTTCTTTATAAAATATAGGTGAGTAAGTTACTGCATCAGCACCAAGCTCTTTCGCTTTTTCCACCTCATCTTTTGTATGACAGCTTATAATAGTATAAAGTTTTTTTGATTTGGACTCTTTTATCATCTCAAATTGAGTTGAAGTAAGATGTACCCCGTCAAAGCCAAGTTTCATAGCTAGATTGATATTACCGTTTATAAGCACTTTTGCTATATTGAACTCTTTAGATATATCAAGTGTAGTTTTTGCTAAAAGCTCTATATTTTCGCTTTTTTTGTCACGAAAACAAACCATAGATATATTATGTTTAGAAAAACTATTTTTAAGTGTTTCTTTTAGTTCTCTAACTGTTGAGCCAAACTCATCAGGGTCAGTTATAAAATAGGAGCTAAAAAAAAAGGGCTTCATATTGAAGCCCTTTTTAATATTGTTTTGATTGTGTTCACTCGTAACACTAACAGGCACATTTAGTACCTCTTAGTGTTCCTCCTCAGCCATCATAACAGATCCTGCAATATATACATATGTAAGGATCATAAAGATGAATGCTTGTAATATACCAAACGCAAACAGGAAGAAGAAACCAGGTAGCGGTGCAATCCAAGGTACTAACATTAATAGTACCATTAAGAACATATCATCACCTTTGATCGAACCAAAAAGTCTGAATGCTAAAGAAACGATTCTTGATACGTGTGAGATGATCTCAATTGGGAACATTAAAGGAGCAAGTGCAGGAACAGGTCCCATCATATGTCCTAAATACTTACCGGCACCGTTCTCTTTAAAACCTAAGTAGTTGTAGTATAAGAATACTAAAATTGCTAGAGAAAGTGTAAAGTTAATATTACCTGTTACAGATTCAAATCCTGGAAAAATACCCATCATATTTGCAGTAAATATGATCAAACCTAAAGTTGCAATTAAAGGCATATAGACTCTAGAGTTCTTTTCCCCCATTGAGTCAACACCGATGTTAATAACAAATTTTAAATATGCTTCCATAACATTTTGTGCACCTGTTGGTACAAGTTGAATCTTACTTGTAGCTGCTCTAGCTACTAAAAATACTAAAACTACAGTAAGTGCCAAGTGTGATAATATGATCCACTCTTGACCGTGGCCGCCGATAGCGCCGAAGAATGTAAATAATCTACCTTCCATGTATATTTTCCTTTTTGTGTTTATCTGTTATACTAAACTTATTTGCGCAATTATACATTATGTTTCATAAATCTATTATAAAATCAGTACAACTCTTTAAATCTATAACCGCTTTTATTAAGTTTCTCTCTTATTGTATCTTGATGCTCGCTTCCTTTAGTCTCTAAACCTATAGTAACGTTTGCATCACCAAAGTCAAGTGCTACAGAATCTCTGTCATAATCTATCTGTACAATATTTGCAGATAGATCTTCAAATATAGATGTAAGCATCTTCAAGCTTCCTGGTTTATCTATAAGTGTAACTACAAGATTCATTTTTCTTGCAGACTTTACAAGACCTTTTTCAATAATCTGTGCTAGCATTGTTACATCTATATTTCCACCGCTTAAAGGAAGTGCAACATTTTTACCCTCAATATTTATCTTATTGTGCATAATTGCGGCAACCCCAACAGCTCCTGCACCCTCTACTACTAATTTATGTTTTTCAAGAAGAAACAAAATGGCACTTGCTATCTCTTTATCCTCAACCTCAACAATATCATCTACCAAATCTCTTACATACTCAAACATCTTGGGCGTAACATCTCTTACAGCTATTCCGTCTGCAATAGTTTTAACAGAGATAGAATCTATAGGAGTGCCTTTTTCATAAGACTCTTTCATAGCATCTGCACCGCTTGCCACAACACCTATTATCTTGATCTTTGGATTTATAGCTTTTGCGGCAATAGCCATACCGCTTATAAGACCTCCTCCCCCTATTGGTACTATAAGTGTATCTATCTCTTTATACTCTTCAAGTATCTCTAATGCAACTGTCCCCTGCCCGCTTATAACTTCATCATCTGCAAAGGGGTGAACAAAGGTCATATGATTTTTTTGTCCATATTCCATTGCATACTTATATGCTTCATCGTAGTTAGCACCGTGAAGTATAACATCTGCACCGTATGACTTTACACCGCTTACTTTCAATAACGGTGTAGCTTCAGGCATAACTATAGTTGCTTTACATCCAAAATGGCTGCTGCTGTACGCCACACCTTGAGCATGATTACCTGCGCTTGCGGCAACCACCCCTTTTGAACGTTCAACTTCACTTAATGATGCAATTTTATTAAATGCACCTCTTAATTTAAAGCTTCCCGTTAATTGAAGATTCTCTTTTTTTAAATAAACTTTTGCTTTGTTTATCTCACTTAGATAAGGTGCAAAGGCCATTGGGGTAACCCTTGCAATGTTTTTTAATCTTTCTCTTGCTTCTTTTATATTATTTAAATCTACCATAAAGCGAATAATACTTAAAATTTGATAAATAGCCTATAAAGGGCACCTCTAAAAATACCTATTATTCATAGAAGAGGAAAATAAAGCTGAGATTTTGCCTTAAAAATTTTAAAGCTACCCGTAGGTAACTTTAAAATTTTTAGGGTGAAATATCACTTTAGTTTCCCTTCCCTGCGGGCTTGATGTGCTTTACTTTATGCTTCGTTATAGTTCCTTGAACTAGTCTACTAGTCCTTCGAAACTATGCCTTGCCTAAAGTCAAGCACATCTAAGCTATGAACATAGGGATTTTTAGAGGTGCCCTAAATTAACAAACTCTTTTTTATAGTTAACAACTTTTTTCAAATAGTTTCTTGTCTCTTTATATGGTAATTTTGCCCTAAGTGTACTGTAAACATCTGCAGGTGTTTTTTTGTTTATTATTGCCCTTGCCGTTGTTCTATTGGAGCTGAATGTTTTTAGAACATTTCCGCTTCCCGTATTATAGGCACTTATTACACAGTACTCTTTTGATATGGGGTTGCTTATACCTTTTAGATACTCTTTATTTAAAAGTTTTAAATATCCGCTTCCTAAATCTATATTGTTCTTTGCATTAAACAGATATGTTCTGCTTGGTGTCCAGCTTTTACCTTTTGTATATCTGTAAGCATCTTTCCCTCCGCTTGTAGGAACAAGCTGCATAAGTCCAACGGCACCGGCACCGCTTACGGCAAACTGATTAAAGTTGCTTTCTGTTCTTATTATTGCGTAGATAAGATTCTCACTAATGCCGTATTTTTTTGCATACTGCTGCACATAGGGTTTAAATTTGGCAACTCTTATATCTGCATGATCTTTTACCATTGGGATATTTACATATGATACTTTTATATTTTTACCATCTTTTTTAATATATTTGGATTTTAAACTTTTATTTATAAGTATATCCGCATATCTTTCTGCTCTCCAGGCATACCTTATATCTTTGTTTTGATCATCTTTTACCTCTCCTAGCAAATAAGGAGTTCCCCCTATTTGTACCTGTTTTGAACCAAACAGATCAACTGCTCTTGGATCATCGGGAAGTAAAAGCGTGGTAGTAACAGCTTTTTTCAAACTCTGTGCAGTGTTCTTATCATCCATTGTTTCAACGGTAACTACACCTCTGTCAAAATCTATTAGTGCCCTGCTTTTATAATTGTTCATATATTTTACATACTCTTTTTGTTTTGGAACCTCAACATTGTCCACACCCCACTGTTTTGAGATATTAGAGACAAAAACTTTCCAAAAACTGTCAAGTGCTTGAATATCTTGCGCAAACTTCTTAGGGTTAGCTGCATATTGTGCTGATTTTGCCTTTGCAAAAGATTTAAATGCAAGTGTGGGATCCTTGCTCATAGCAGCTTTAGTAACTGACTGTACGTCGCTTACACTGCACCCTGCAAATAAAAAAGCAGCCGATATTATTAATAATTTTCTTTTCATAAGCTAGATTTTAACAAAAAAAGCTTATAAAGTTTTTATAAAAAAATAAGATAGGACAATATCTCAAAGATATTATTAAACTGTGATAAAGGAAAAGATGAAGAGATAGTACTACGTGTAGTTTTAGGCTATCAAGAACAAAAGATCAAAAAGAGAAACTCTTTGGTTCATCTTATACTATCACAAAAGAGTTTGACAAAATGGGATGTAAACTTAAAGGTGTTCCTGTAATCTGTGATATAAAAGGGATAGTATCTGAAGCTATAAGCTTTGGAGCTATTCAGATATCCCCAAATGGTCAGCTAATAATCCTACTAAAAAATAGACAAACCATAGGGGCTACCCAAAGATAGGCTTTGTGATACCAAAAGAGTGCTATAAACTTTCCCAAATGCCAATAGGCTCAAAAGTTAAATTCAAACAAATAACATTAGAAAAAGCTATAGAGCTTGAAAGAAGTTTTAAACAACTTTTTATATAATAGACCCAATAATAAAAGGACTTAAAAATGAAAGAGATAATAGAAATATTTAAAAAACACCGTGAAACTGTTGAGAACTTTTTAACAACAATGATAGAAAATAACTCTTTGGAGTGTAGTGATGAAAACAATATAAAAGCAGCTTTTGCTAGACTTCATTCTCTGCAAACACTATACTCCGTAGATGAAAACTTCAAACAGTTAAGTGCAAGTTTTTATCCAAAAGACAATAAAGATGAAACACGTATAGGTATAGACAAAAGCAGATACTTTTCAAACATCTCCTACAATGAAAAAAGTATCTATATGACAAACCCATATATACATCACAAAACAGGAAGATCAAGTATAACTATCGTAAAAAAATTTGAAGATAAATATGTGGTATTTGATGTAGATCTTCTTATGATGTTAGAGGAGCTGAATCTTATACAACACAATACAAGATTTGATAAGATAAACAGACTTGTTTATGCTATTGGTGGATATTCTCTTTCGCTTGTTGCAGTGTTTTTACTTATCTATGGATTGTTTGTATTTATAACTATGTTTTTTGGATCTTCGGACGGTGGCTTTATTTTAAATGAGATATTCAAATCTATCATCTCAATAACACTGGGACTTGCTATATATGATCTTGCTAAAACTATTATAGCCCATGAGGTTCTTTTTAAAGGGATAGGGTTTGAATCTAACAATCAGTATCATATACTCGGTAAATTTCTTATCTCTATTATTATAGCCTTGTCTATTGAGTCTTTGATGGTTGTATTTAAAATTGCACTTGATGATTATACCGCACTGGGATATGCTTTTTATTTGATACTTGGGGTTACTATTATGATAATCGGTCTTGGTATCTTCCATTATCTTACCAAAGACAAGTGTAGAATTGAGTAGAGAACACTATAAGCAAGTGGCATTTATCGGTATATTATAAACCATTTGATATGATTCCACAAAGATAAAACCAATAAGGAAAAAAATGGAAAATTTACCAAACTGTCCAAAATGCGGCGGAGAATATACTTATGAAGACGGCAGCTTACTTATATGTCCTGAATGTGCATATGAGTGGTCTAAAGAGGAAGCCATGAAAGAGGATGAGGAGTTCACGGTAAAAGACTCAAACGGTGCCACTTTAAGAGCGGGTGATGATGTAACAGTTATAAAAGACCTAAAAGTAAAAGGGAGCTCATCTGTTGTAAAAGTCGGTACTAAAATAAAAAATATCAAACTAGTAGAAAGTTCTGATGATCATAATATTGACTGTAAAATTGCAGGTGTTGGAGCTATTAAAATAACTCCAAAGTTTGTTAAAAAATCTTAATCTTAAACTATAACTCAAAAATAGAGAAACTATTTGTTTCTCTATAGATCTATCAAATAGATCTTATTTTAATTTTCTAAATTTATTTAGAAATAATTATTTCTAATCTTAATTAAATATAATAATAAGTAGTTATATTTATATAATACGAAAAAACATTACAAATTGACATATTTTCACATTAATAAAATCAAATACACTATACTTTCATAAAAAGTAGTTTACTAAAATATTAGATTATCTTTTAATACGATACAAACTAATATTTTAGTAGAATGCCATTTATTAAAAATATAGGAAGTGATAATATTGGGTACAAAAAAAATAGATTTATTAAAAATTAAACAATTAGAATTTATTATAAACTCAAGTGAGTATAAAGAAACTCTTAAAGAAGTTTGTTCTGATATTATAAAAGGTGCAAAATTAGCAGAAAATGAGGCTTCTGTTGTATCTATATTTGAATTGGAGTTGTTTTCATTTATTAAGGAAACACTTGGACTAAAATATTATCCTGAAAAAGAAAAAGCTGTAAATACACAAAGGCATGTATCTAAAGGAAGAATTGATAGTAAAATTGGTGCACTTGTTATAGAATTCAAA
Source organism: Campylobacterota bacterium (assembly GCA_034717895.1). Lineage (GTDB taxonomy): Bacteria > Campylobacterota > Campylobacteria > Campylobacterales > Arcobacteraceae > JAIOSF01. The sequence continues at coordinate 25,318 of JAYEMD010000001.1, forward strand.
CAACCATCTAGCTTAAAAACAGAAAAAAATATGAGATCTGCAACTAAGCAAATAACTGAATATTTAGATGGTTTATTTAAAAAGCATCAAAATGATTTTTTAGGAATTGTAACTGATGGTACAAAATGTCAAATTATCAATATGGAACATGGAAAACAAGACTTTGGAAGCTATGAAGATTTAAACTATAAACATTTAGACCAATTAATTAGAAATATCGTTTTACTTGAAAAAGTAGCATTAACTCCTGAGAATCTAGTTAAAGACTTTTGTGAACCACAAGAGGACAATATATCAAAATCACTTACATTGTGTTTATATGATACTTTAAAGCATAATCCTACTGGAAAATCAATTATGCTGTTTAAAGAGTGGAAAGAATTATTTAGGTTAGCACATGATGATAAATCAAAACAAAGAGCTGTTGAAGAGAGGCGTGCATCACTTGAATTAATAGTTAATGATAAATTTAAAAAACAAGATGATGAATATATTGCACTTTATGCTCTACAAACAACCTATGCAATAATTATAAAAATAATTGCATATAAAGTAATTAGTAAAATAAGGTTTGATAAATCTTTAATAGATTTTAATATATTAGCTACAACAGATAATGACTCTCTTAGATTTCAAATGAATGAACTAGAAGAGGGTGCAATTTTTAGAAATCTAGGTATTGGGAATTTACTTGAAGGTGATTTTTTTGCATGGTATAGTAGTTCTGAACAATGGACTGATAATATTGGAGATATTGTCAAAAATATTTTTAAAGTACTTACTCCATATGAAGATAAAGCTATTTTTGAAACTGGAGATAATGCGAATGATCTATTTAAAGATTTATTTATGCATGTTATACCTGACAAAGTACGCCACAGCCTTGGAGAATTTTATACACCACCGTGGTTAGCTGATAATTTAATCACTGAAGCAATATCTAAATCAAATATTTCCAACTGGAAAGGACTAGATCCTTGTTCAGGTTCAGGAACTTTTCTTACAATATTAATTAAAAAAATTTTAGAAGAAACTAAAGAGAAGCCAAAACAAGAGAGACTTAACTCTGTACTAAATAGAGTAAAAGGTATTGATTTAAATCCTCTTGCAGTATTAACAGCAAGAATAAATTATTTTATTAATATTTCTCCTTTAATCTCAGATGATGATACATTTGAAATACCCGTTTATTTAGGTGATTCCTCATATGTACCTATGGAAGAAACAATTGATAATATACCTTGCCTTTCGTATAATATTCAAACAATTAAAGGTGAGATTGAAATTTATCTACCTAAAAGTATTGTAAGTGACTCAGAGTTATTTTCAAAAACTATGACTTGCATTGAAGATGATGTACATAATCTTGATGAAAAAGAAATTATTAATAAACTATTAAATTTAACTCCTAAAGCAGAACAAACAAAAACAATTATTTTAAATCTTAAATCTTTAGCATCAAAATTAGTAGAATTAGAAAAAAATGATTGGAATGGAATATGGGTTCGTATTATTACAAACTTTTTAACTACAACAAATCTAGGTTATTTTGATATTATTGTTGGAAATCCACCTTGGATTGATTGGAAAAATTTACCAGCTGGTTACAGAGATAGAATTAAAGACTTATGTCTTGAAAGACATTTATTCTCAGGAGATGGAAGAACTGGTGGAATTAATCTTAATATTTGTGCATTAATTTCTAATGTATCAGCACAAAACTGGTTAAAAGAAAAGGGTACATTAGCATTTCTAATGCCACAAACTCTTATTTTTCAACAAACATATGAAGGTTTTAGGGAATTTAATTTAGATAATAATAAAAATTTATATTTACAAGAGATTTATGATTGGACAAAATCGGGTCATCCATTTAAGCCTGTTCAACAAAAGTTTTTAACATACTTTTTTTCTAATAATAAAGTAAATTATAAATCTGGAATAAAAGCTAAACATTATACTAAAGTAAGTAAAGATACACTTGATAAATATAAAAACATCAATGACTACAATAAGGTATCTCATTTATTTGATATATCTAATGAATATATTGGTCAAGCAAATAAAGACAACACTATTTTTTCTTATGTAAAAACTAAAAAAGAATTAAAAGGTTTTAAAAAGATATCTGGTAGTACTGAATATAGAGGACGAGAAGGTATTGAATTTTATCCACAAGAGCTTTTCTTGCTTGAACCTGATAACAATATGCCATCTGCTTCAAGTGGGAAAATATTTGTTAAAAATTTTCAAAATTCTAAATCAAAATATAAAATTCCACAACAGACCTTTTTGTTAGAAACAAAATATTTACATCCACTAATAAAAGGAGTTGATATTAAAAGATTTCATATTGAAGAATCTAAATTTTTAGTACCTTTCCCTTATGATAAAAGTAACACAAGAAGCCCTATACCAGCAAAAGAATTAACAAAAAAGTCAAAATCACTAAGTCAATACTTCAATAAATTTAAAAAAATCATTAATGATCAATCTGATTATACTTCTAAAATAATAGGTGAAAAACACAACAGTGAGTTCTATGCATTAGCTAGAGTTGGAGATTATAGTTTTGCTAAACATTATGTAGTTTTTAGAGATAATACTAAATGGCTATCAGCAGTAGTCTCTGAAATTAAAACTCCATGGGGTGAAATGAAAAGACCACAATTTCAAAATCATGCTGTTACTATATGTCAAGATGATAGTGGTAGATTTATTAGTTTAGACGAAGCACATTTTATTTGTGCAGTAATGAATGCTCCTTTAACTAATAAATATATTATTA
>JAYEMD010000002.1:0-7244 GCA_034717895.1 Campylobacterota bacterium
TTAAAAGAAACAATAAAAAATATAATAAAACAAGAGGAGTAAATTTGAGAGCATTAATTAGTGTTAGTGATAAAAGCGGAGTTGAGAACTTTGCAAAAGAGTTAGTAGAGTTAGGTTATGAGATCATATCAACAGGTGGTACATACAATAAATTAAAAGATGCAGGAATTGCAGTAATAGAAGCAAACGAAGTTACAAAGTTCCCTGAGTGTTTTGAGGGAAGAGTAAAAACTCTTAACCCATATATCCACGGTGGAATTCTTCACAGAAGAGACAAGCAGTCTCATATAGATGAAGCAAAAGAGTTAGGTGTAGAGGGTATAGACTTAGTATGTGTTAACCTATACCCATTTAAAAATGCTATTGAAACAACTGATGATTATGAAGTGATTATTGAAAATATCGATATCGGCGGACCTGCTATGGTTAGATCTGCTGCAAAGAATCACGACTCGGTTATCATCGTTACTGATGTAGCTGATTATGATCTGGTACTTAACAACCTAAAGAACGATACAAACAGTTTTGAGTTTAGAAGAGATATGATGATAAAAGCATATGAGCATACAGCTGCATATGATTCTATGATCGCAAACTACATGAACAAAAGATTCAACAACGGTATGGGTGCTAAGCAATTTATCGTAGGTGAGAAAGTATTTGATACAAGATACGGTGAGAACCCGCACCAAAAAGGTGCATTGTACGAGTTTGACAAGCACCTGTCAAGTAAATTTATCCCTGTAAAAGGGGAAGCATCATTTAACAATATGGGTGATATCTCCGGAGCTGCAAAGATTGCATCTGCATTTAATAAATCAAGTTCCGATGGAACGTGTGGTGATGATTTTCCAAATGCTGTATGTATCGTAAAGCACGGTAACCCATGTGGATTTGCTATCAAAGATACACTACTTGAATCTTACACAGAAGCACTTAAATGTGACCCTGTTTCAGCGTTTGGTGGAGTAGTTGCAGTTAACGGTATAGTTGACCTTGATCTTGCAGTAAAAATGAATGAGATCTTCCTAGAAGTAGTTTTCGCAGCTGACTTTACAGCAGAAGCTGAAGAGGAACTAAACAGAAAGAAAAGAATCAAACTATTTAAGCAAGGTACACAAAAGTTAGAGATGGCTGATGATGCTTATAACTTCAAGATAGTTGACGGTGGATTTGTTTACCAAGACAGCGATAAAGTTGAAGAAGATGAAGTTGCAAAATCTGAACTAAAAACTAGCAGAGAAGGAACAGAACAAGAGAAAAAAGATATGGAGATAGCTTACAAAGTAGCATCTCTAACAAAATCTAACTGTGTAGTATACGTGAAAAATTCAGCAATGGTAGCAGTTGGTATGGGTATGACTTCAAGAGTTGATGCAGCAAAAGCGGCTCTACGAAAAGCGCAAGACTTGGGTCTGGATACAACTGGATCAGTTCTAGCTTCTGAAGCGTTCTTCCCGTTTAGAGACAGCATTGATGCAGCGGCTGAAGCTGGTGTAAAATGTGTGATCGAGCCTGGTGGGTCAGTAAGAGATGACGAGGTTATTGAAGCTGCTAATGAGTTTGGGATGGCGCTGTATTTCTCAGGAAAAAGACACTTCCTACACTAAAAAGTGATTTAAATAATCAGCTTTCTTCATAACTCTGCGTTAGAGAAAACTTTCTTCTAGTCACTTACTTCAAGTAAGCTCCTACGAATAAAGTTTTCTCTGCCTTGATTTATTTTGAAATCTAATCATTGTAAATCACTTTTAAATGAACAAATATTTTAGACCTATAAGGGTATTATATGAAGCCAAAGACAAATACATTGTTTCATTTTACAAAAGATATGAAAGTGCTAAAACTTATATTAGAAAATGGGTTTTGGCCAAAATATTGTTTGGAGGATATTGAATGGTTAGACTCAGGGGATCATACTCATGTAGCATTTCCAATGGTTTGTTTTTGTGATATACCTTTATCAAGAATAAATGATCATATTGAATTTTACGGAAAATTTGGAATAGGACTTACTAAAGATTGGGGGCAAGAAAATGGAATCAATCCTTTAGCATATATATTACCAAATAAAAATCTTGCAAAATCTTTTAAGGAATTGAAAACTTATGCAAATAAACTTACAAATGGTAATTCGGATAAAAAGTTAGCACAAAATAATATACGCTATTTGTATGCACATACAAAACCTTTGTCAGGCAGAATGAAGGTTAATGGTTTACCTACTCGTAAAGAGTTTTATCAGGAATCTGAATGGCGTTATGTACCAAAAGATAAGACTATAGATGAATACTTAAAAGAAGAGGACTTTAAAGATAAAGATAAACTAAATTTGGCAAATAGTAAAACAAAGGTTAATTGTATATTAAAATTTACTCCTAATGATATTAAATATATTTTTGTAGAATCTGATTTAAATATATCTGAAATAATAGATTTTATTGATAGTAAGATGATGGGTAAACATCCAAAAGATCAGTTAAATATTTTAAAGTCAAAAATCACATCATTAGAAAGTGTTACTGCTGATATATAAGAATAAAGCCAATTAATAGGACTAGTAACTGTTAACAAAATTTTTGAATAAAGGGGAGACAGGCACCTTTTATAACTTCTAAGGAAATACTAGCAGATTAAGAGAAATGGTTGCATTTGTCAAAGCTAAAATTTTTATGCTTTTTGATGAAACAGAGGAGGACTGTTTGAACGTTAAGAAGAGTGACTAAATGTCACTCTTAAGTGAGTTCCACAGGCGCATTAAAAAGTGTAAAAATTTTAGGAACCTTTGGCTTTGTCAACTTTGCAACCGATTTTTGCATACTTTATTAAAAAAGTAAGAGGAGAGAAAAGACAGTATAAATTACCATCATAAATCCATTAACAAATTTAAGTTAAATATTACTTTCTACAAATTATGATACAATTCTTTTAACTATTAACTTTGATACAAATTATAAACAGTCTCAATTATGTTAAGAAACTCCTATAAAAGAGGTCTATATGATAACACCATGTTCACCCTATAGAATACTAATAAAACTTATTGTTGTAATATCAATAGCAGTATTTGCAACATTTATTTCACAATCTATTATTGGTAATTCCTCTACCATGAACCTTTTGGTTTTTGTGATTACTTATGCTATAGCTATATATTTTTATCCTAAGCCTAAAGAGTGTCAATTATAAAACTACACCCCTGCATAAATTGAATTTTTAAACTTATTGACTTTGTAACTAAATAATGATACCATATTATTATGAGTAAAAAAGTCAAGTTATTAAAAAAGTTTTTAGCAATACCACTTAAAAAAGATCTTATATTTGATGAGTTAGCTACATTACTTATAGCTTGTGGATATATAAAAATTGAAGGCTCAGGAAGTGCTGTAAAGTTTTATCATAAAGAAAAAGATAGCTTGATAAATTTACATAAACCACATCCAAGTAATATTTTAAAAATATATATAATAAAACAGATACAAAATAAACTAAAGGAGATTTGTGATGAGTAATACAATGGAATACAAAGACTATATAGCAAAAATAGAATACTCAAATGAAGATAAATGCTTTTTTGGAAAACTAGAGATGATAGATGATTTAGTAACTTTTGAAGCTACAAATGTAGAAGAGTTAGAGTTAAATTTTCAAAATTGTGTTGATGAATATATTCAAACTTGTAAAGAGTTAGGTCGGGAACCACAAAAAGCATACAAAGGTGTATTTAATGTAAGGATAGAACCTGAACTGCATAAAAAGATATACAAAGAAGCTATTAAAGCTGGTGTATCTTTAAATTCGTTTGTTTCAAGTGCTTTATCAAAACAAGTTAAAAAAGTTGCTATTTAAAATATTACTTTTCATAACCAGTCACAAATTGTGACTGGTTCAAATCTTGAAGTCGCAATTTGCGACATCAAACATATCACATTTTGCGATAACCATAAAATTGCATTCTGCCATATTTTAAATACCATTTAAAATTTACTGATAAGATACCAATAATAAATCTAAAGATATAAACTTGACAAATATGTATCTTATAGGATACAATAATGAAATATGATATAAAACAAACAGATATTTTTTCTAAGTGGCTTTTAAAACTCAAAGATATAAAAGGGAAGGTTTCTATTATACGTAGAGTTGACAGGATGAGAAAAGGAAACTTCGGAGATCATAAAGGCTTAGGTGATGAAGTATCTGAACTTAGGATTAGTATTGGTGCAGGGTATAGAGTATATTATACTATACAAGATAAGGAAGTAGTATTGCTTTTAGTTGGTGGAGATAAATCTACTCAAAAAGCAGATATACAAAAAGCTAAAAATTTAGTAAAGGAGTTAAAAGATGACAAATGATTTTGATATATCACAATACTTAGACTCAAAAGAGATAATTGCTGAGTATCTATCTCAAGTATTAGAAGATGGTGACATGGATGAGCTTTTAACAGCTATAGGGCATATTGCAAAAGCTAAAGGGATGACACAAGTTTCAAAAGATACAGGTCTTGGACGTGCGAGTTTATATAAAACATTTGCAAAAGGATCAAAACCCAAATTTGACACTGTAATAAAAGTACTTGACTCTTTTGGTGTGAAATTAAAAGCAGTTTCTTAAATAGTGTAGGAAAGATAAATGGGATATTGGAATCATCGGATAATTTGTAGAAAAGATAAAAAGTCAAAAGTTAAAACCTATCAAATACATGAAGTGTATTATTCAAAAAAAGGAATAATAGAGAGTTGGACTGAAGATCCAGTTATTCCTTATGGAAATACAAAAAAAGAATTAAAAAAAGAACTAAAGTATTTTCAAAGTGCTTTAAAATATCCTATCTTGACAGAAAAGAAAAAAGGGAAAAAACTTATTTTAGTAGAACTCTAGAAATTTGATTATAAATTCTATCAGCCAAATCAATCATATCTTTTATCTCCTCTTTTGTAGGAGATTCTTTATCTGTCATTGGATAACGTTGTTCTGTATAGTATTTTGAAGCAACTGCCAATAAAAATATCTCATCCTTTTCAAGGTAAAATTTATCACCTTTTACTAACTCATAAAGGTCTATTAGATTATGTGTTTTCTTTATAGGTTTATTATAAAAAACGAGTATTGATTTGAGTTATTTTTCTAATGATTGGTGAACTACATAACTTATTGTATCTGTAAAGTGATCTTCTTTATAAAGAAGCGTTGGACCATCTAAGTCATGGTGTGCGTGTTTTAACCACTCTTTTGCAGATGTTTTATTCACCGTAGAGTACCTTGCCACGAGAAAGTATATCTACTTTGTAAAAATGATCGTTTGAGCAGTGTAAAGCTTCACTTGAAGTTGATAGTATATCAAAACCTATGTGGTATTTTTGAGTTATACTACGTAGTTGCATCATAGCTTTTGCTTCATAGTGTTTTTCTTTTTTATCATCTTTTACTAAAAATAGATCTATATCACTATCTTTTGTAGGAATACCATAGGCGTAAGAGCCAAATAGTATTACTTTATCAGGATTTAGAGGTTTAAGCTTTTCAATTATCTCATCTTTGATATTTTCAATATCTATCATTGTATGTTACTCATTTCTTAATATTGTTTAATTATATCATAAAAATTTTAATCAATAAATAGTTACTTTAATTCTAAACGTATAAGTAACCAATCTTTGATTCAAATTCCGCTAAAATCACACCATGAAAACAAAAGAAGATATTTACAATACTATAGAAGCATTAAAATCAGAACTTACTACATCTAGTGAAATTGATGATGTAGTTATTGATGGATTGACTACATTAAATCGCTTGCGAAATCTATACAAAGAGGACAAGTCACTTTTTGACGGACATCTTATCCAAGAGTTACAAAGCTTAAAAAAAAGTATTGAGTCTGTTGATGAATGTTTTGAATTGATATATGATGACTTTTCTAAATACAACTGTAAACAACTTCAAAATATAAAAGCTGTGATACCTCAAAACGAATACCTCTTATCTCTTATTGATGAGAAACTAAAACAGTTTAAGGAAAGTTAAAACTTTCTGGTATTTAAAAATAAATACTTTTAGTATTGACAAAATACAATATTTGTAATATACTAATAGTATTTAAAATCAAATACTATTAGGAGTATAGGATGATCTCCCCATTTCCATACGATAAGATCAGTGAAAGTTCGTTTTTTTTTGGAAGAGAAAAAGAGACTAAAGAGTTAGAAAAAGTTGTAAAGTACTCTAACAACTTACTTATCCACTCAAAAAGAAGGATGGGTAAAAGTTCTCTTATAAACAATTTTTTTAAGTTACACAATAAAGAATACCTTTGTATCTATGTGGATATATTTGATATAACATCAAAAGAGGATTTTGCATATTCTCTTTTAAAAGCATTATCAAATGCACAAACTACTGACTTGAAATCAGCTATTAAAACTTTAACATCACTTTTTAAAAGGGTTAGAGTAGAACCTTCTATTGATCCAAATAGTTTAGAGTATAGTATTAAGCCTATTATTGCTACCTTATCTTTTGAACAGATGATGGATGACTTTTTTAATTCACTGGACGAATTAAGTAAAACTAAACAGATTGTTTTAGCTATAGATGAATTTCAACAAATAGCTGAAATAACAGATATAAAACTAGATGCATATCTAAGACAATACATTCAAAATAGAACAAATACCTCTTATATATTTTTAGGTTCTAAAAGACATCTTTTAACTTCACTGTTTGAATATAAAGCTCCATTGTACGAGTTAGCTAATCATTTTGAGCTTCAACCTTTAGAGTGTGATGATATTTATAACTATTCAAAACAATATATAGATATAGAAAAAGAGAATATAGAGTATATATACGAAATATCAAACGGTGAAACAAAACTTATTCAAAATATTTTACATCTTCTTTATATATATAAAATAGAAGGTATTTCAAAAGAAATAATCGATAATATTGTTAAAGAGATTATAAATTCAAAAGATGCTAGTTTTAAACTTATATATGACACTTTAAATAATAATCAAAAAATAGCATTAAAAGTAGTAGTAAAATATAAAAAAGGTTTTTTTAGTGAAGAGATACTATCAAGTTATAATATCAAAAAACAAACATTACAATCTGCTGTAAATACTTTATTTAAAAAAGAGATTATTGATAAAGGTGGTGATAGATATTTTATACCTGATAGAACTTTAGAGTTGTGGGTGGAAAAGATATTTTAGTTATCTTCCCTCACA
>JAYEMD010000003.1:0-7235 GCA_034717895.1 Campylobacterota bacterium
AAGTTGGATATCAAATCATTCTAATAAAAAAGTTCTAAATATATCTCTACCTAAAAAAAGAAGAGTTTGGATGGATGGTTTATTTGATAATATTAAAAGCTCTCAACTCCCATATAAGTATCCATAGTTTTTATAAATATCTACCCACAATTAACCAGTCTATTTTATAAGATTTTATTATCTTGTAATTTTCTATTGCATAATTTGGGTTTATTTAATAAAACATTAATTTGTTCACCTTTTATCTTTTTAGGATTAACTATTTCATTATTTATTGTAAGTTTTCCTTCTTCATATGTAACAAATGTTATATCTTGATTATCTTTTTTTAAATAATTTTTTATTATTTTAGGATCTATTTCCCAAAATATCTTTATATCTAATGCCGCACCATTTCCCACATTAATTAATGATAGATTATCGAAATCTCTTCCATCTCCTCCAACCCAATAAAATACTCTATCTTTATTTACTTCTTTTACAATAATATTAGAAGTGTTATTTTTAAGATTTTTAATTTTTAATATGGGTTTATCGTTTACAATCCTTTGTAGTTTCATTTCTTCAACCATATTAAATGTCACTAATGCAGTAATTAATGTTCCTATAGCAGTAATAAAAGTTAAAAATTGTGTTAAGCTAAATTTTTCTAATAATTGCAAATACTTTCTATTCATATCAATTTCTCATTTCTTTATTATCTTTATTTGAAATAATTGTCTCTCAGGCTCTACTAAGTCAAGTTTACCTTTATATGTAGTAAGAGATAGTGAATGTACTTCATATTCTATATTTGATTCATTTAAAATTGTATTCATCAAAGATAGGTGTTTTAATGTGATAGCATTTATAAGCATAATCCCATCATCATTTAATCTTTCATATAAATATGGGAGCTTTTTTATCACTTCACTTCCACCACCACCTACAAATATTCGTTGTGGATTTTCTTCTAACTCTTCAAACTTCTCTTGTGCTTCACCTACGAGTAGTTCACAGTCTACTACTTTATGACTAGTTAGATTATTTTTTATATTTTCTATTCTCTCTTCATTTTTCTCAAAAAATATAGTTCTTGTTTTGTACCTATTATAAGCTTCTATTCCACAGCTTCCACTTCCTGCACCTATATCCCATAGTAGTTGGTTTGGTTCTAAGTCTAAATTTTGTAGGCTTAATTGTCTTTTGTACTTTTTAGTTATCATACCCCTTTGAGTATCAAAGTCATTATCAAGACTTAATCCATTTGATGGTTTGAAAACTCTTTTGATAAGTAATACATACGGTTGAGATAAGTTAAAAGAACGGTAGTTAAAACTTTTTATATCTATTTGTTCAATCACTTCATCACTATATCCTAGCTTATATCCTATAGTTACCTCTAAGTCACTTTTATCTAAGTATTTTACAGCTTCCCTTATCTTGTCACATGAGTCTTTATCACACAATACAAAAGTATACGTATTTGATAAAAACTTTGAAAGGTCAAGATGTTTTCTTCCATGAAGTGATATAGACTCAATACTTGATTCACCTATGAAAAATTTTTCCATCATATAATCTTTACTTGAAGTGTTGTTTATAATCTGTACCTTATCACTTGGAAGTTTTGAAGCTATAAGTGTACCAGCACTAAAAAACAACGGGCTTCCCGTCACTACATAAAGGATATTTTCTTTCCGGTAGTTTTCTAGGATATAATCTTTTATCTTAGAAAATTTCATCTTTAGTAGATTGTTCCCGTTGTCTTGGAAGTTTACATCACAAAGTATCTTATCGTACTGACAAAAGTTTATATGAAGCTTATCAAAGTTGTATTCACCAATACCGTTACCTATAATAGTTACCATCCTAGTACCTCCTTTTGTTCTAGTATTATCGCTTTTACCTTTGAGTCTTTATCCCAAAGCTTTATTTGTTCATTTGCCTTCAAAGTTATCATCTTATAAAACTCTTCTAAAAGTCCATGTTGTTCAAGTTCTTGGCTTATCCCTTTAACTGTTAAAGTTGACTCTATATCTACTTTATAAGCAATCTCTTTTTCTATATCTTTTTGAAGCAGTTCAAAATCTATCACTCCAAAACGGTTGTGGGTATTTTTGAACCCTTGATAAATTTTGGTCATCTTTCCTATACCACATAAGAAAATAACCTCTTTTACTTTTAATTCTGTGGCAACTTTTATAGAGTCATAGATAAAATTTCCTATCTCTATTATCGCTTCTTCAGGTGAATATTTTTTAGCTACACCAAAAGCTGAATTGCCCAAAGTAAAATAAAGCCTTTCATAGCCGTTATTTACGGCAAATGCTATCTCTGTTTTTACCGAGTCTATATAAGCAGAACTTGATACTGGTTTTACTATCCCTGTTGTTCCAAGTATAGATATACCTCCAAGTACTCCTACTTTTGCATTTGCCGTTTGTTTGGCTATAGATTCACCGTCACTGACACTTACCGTACATTTTAGATCTAAGTTTTCATATACACGGACCAGCTCAATAAATGCTTCATATATGGCATCTCTAGGAGTAGGGTTTATTGCAGGATAGTTTGGCTCTACCTTTAAGCCCTTTTTTGTCACAACCCCTACACCAAAACCTGCATAAAGTGAAAGCTTGTTTGTCCCTATTTTAAAAACAGACGGTTTATGCTCTATAGAGTTTAGCTCCAACTCATCCAGATTGTTACTGATACTTACAACTATCTCGCACCCTTTAGTCACATCCAGATCATCATTGTCCATCTTATTTGTTTTGGATATTGACAAGCTATTTGTAGCTAAAAAATACTTTAAAGCAGTTCTAAATACCATATAGGTATGAGCTCCTGTGGTGTATCCTTTTTTTAGCGGTTTTTGGAACATCTACTTACTTTTTTTATACTCTATAAATTCATCGGCATATGCACAGGCTTTTTTAGGATTTGGTTTATTTAGGTTTGCCACACTTACCATTATATCCCCGTCATCTCTAGTGCATGGGTGTATAAAGTTACTAAGTTTTGGATTTGACAGTACATTTACCATTTTTGTTTTTACCAATTTTTCTACCATGGTAGTATCATTAAGAGGGATACCAATATATATCAAATCAAACTCTTGAAAAAAACTCTCATCTAGCTCTTCAAAATTTTTATTTATTTTTATTATATTTTCATCAAGATCACATAAAAATTCAGAGGCTGCTACTGTTATATTGATTTGATAAAACCTTTAGTTTTATCTCACACGCTCTGCCAGCTCCTATAATAAGAACTTTTTGTTTTTTAGTTAATATAACCGGAAGCATTTACCGTTTCCCCTATAAAAATAATAGCAGGTGTGAGATCTTTTAGCTCTTCAAAAAACTTTTCATTTTGCTCACTTATCTCACCAATACTAGAGTTCATTATACTTGCATCTAGTGTTGTACCCTTACTAAGAACTGCCAGTGGAGTATCATATGGGAAATCTTTTGATAGAAGATTATCAACTATTTTCTTTAGATTATGTACACCCATCATAATTACAAGGTTTTCCCTTGGATGATAAGAGCTTACTATCTCATCAAACACTTTTATATCATGTCCTGTGATTGTTCTATATGAGTCGTTAAATTTTCTATCTATAAGTGGTATCATAAAACTCTCAGGCACACTAGTACTTGCAGATACGCCTGGAATCACAACAGGATCAAATCCAGCTTCTTCCAAAGCTCTTACCTCTTCATATCCTCTACCAAATACAAAAGGTGTACCGCCTTTTAATCTTACTACGGTTTTGCCGCTTTTTGCATGTTTTACAAGAAGTTCGTTTATCTCTTCTTGCCTTTTACTGTGTTTATCTTTTCTTTTACCCACATTTACCCTTAAAACATAACTTTTACAAAATAAAAAACATGACTCATCAACCAGTGCGTCATACAAAACTACATCTGCCTCTTTTAGTATAGCTACTGCTTTTATCGTTAAAAGTTCTATATCTCCTGGACCTGCACCTATTAAATATACTTTTTGTTTAGATTTACTTACTTGTTCCATTAAAAAACTTTCATTTTTATTTGTTTAAATTTATTTAGATATTTATTCTCTTTTAGTGCCATGAATAGTGCTATCCATTTATCTCTATCATATTCATTTGTATTCTTTAACCAAATATTATTATGTTTTCTTTGTCCATTTTCCTGTTCGTTTGAAAATATATTTGCCACTTGTTTATACCTACAAGCTCCATAACAAAATGATTTGGATATTTTTATTCTGTTTTCACCCTTATCTAAGCCCATCTCTTTTACAATCTCTCTTAACTCATCGGCTTTCTTAACACTCCCTGCACTTGAGCATCTTTTATCTACACAGATATGTACAATATTCTTATAGTGCATTATAGGTTTATTTGGATCTAGCTGTTTTGGTTTACAAGTAAAACCATCAGCCACCTCACTTCCCATATTGTTGAATGTTTTATTTTCCATTATATTTTTCTTTTCCATCAAAATCTTTGATTAGTTTATATGTAGCGTGTAAAGTTGCAACTGCCATGGTAGAACTACCAAATCGCCCTTCCATAATTACAGCTGGTATATTAAAGTGCTCACAAAATCTTTTTCCATAGTCTTTTGACTCTACAACATTTACAAAGCCTACAGGGAAAAGTAAAAATGCTACATTTGAAAGATCTATACCCTCATCAAGCAAAGTATTAATTGCTGCATAGATAAATGTAGGAGCATTTCCACAAGCTAATATCATAGGCTCACCTTTATGTTTTTTGATAGCTTCTACTACTGCTGCATAGCTTCTTGTAGTTTTGTTTTTTTCTGCCATAGTGTAAGTAAAAGGCTCATTTATATAACATACCACTTCATTATCATATTTTTTCAGATAGAAATCACTAAGTCCCACTTTTATCATATTTACATCTACTATGATTTTAGCTTTGTTTTTTAGTAGTTTTTGGATTCGTGGTATTACATCTTTAGTAAAACAGATATTGTCTAGTACCTCTTCAAAACAAGTAGTAGTGTGTATAAGTCTACTTATTACCTCTATTTGGTTTTTGTCAAACTCTTTTGCTTTAGGGTACTGCTTTAGCTCCTCTTCTATCATCTCAAAAGATTTAACTGATATATCTGCACCAATATTTATAGGTGGTTGCTCTTGTAAAAATTCCATTATTTTTCCCCTTTACTTTTTTTATCAAAGTCTATAAAAAGTGTCATATATTTTTCCACTTTTTTTATTTTACCTTTTTGGATATGCTCACCTGCAAAGTTTAAATTTTGGAAAGTGTACATATCGCCCTCTTCTTTTATATCTTTTGTATCTAGTCCAACTTTTGGTCGCATATATACTTTTGTGCTAGGTACATTTTTACCTATAAGTGGAACTAGTTCAAATCTATTATTACCTAAACAAAGTGGTTTTTTTACCTTTGCTGAAGCATATGAAAAAGATGTCACACCAGCTATAACCTCACTTCTTTTGTAAAGCTTTTTATCTTGTTTTTTGATTATATCAAGAAGATAATAAACCGTACTATAAACCCCGGCATCTCCCAAAGTTACAAAAGATACACTCTTATAGTCTTTTATACCTTTTTGTATTAAGTCAACTTGATACTGCCAATCTTTTGTTTTAAAATTCATAGGGCTATATATAGGGATGATAGGCTTATCAAAGCCATACTCATCCATAAGTTTTTTTACTATTTTATATGTAATTGACCTTTTAAAACTATTGTCACTACTTTTTGTAGGGATACAAATAGCACCACTTTTTTGTAGTGCTTTTAGTGCTTTTAGTGTCACCATATCAGCATCAGCAGGTCCAAGACTTACCATATATAGTTTTGTTTTTTTAATCTTTTTGTTTTTGTTAGTGTCCAAGTTTGATTATCTCTTCTTTTATATTATTTTCTATTATATCTATAATTGTCGGTATCTCCAAAAGATTGAACTTTTTATCTTTTGTGATAGATTTTACTATCTTTGATTTGAAGTGTTCACCTAACTCATCAGATATCTCTACCATATCTTTTATGTAGTGGTTTCCACTTACAAGTAGCATAGGAACTACTTGTACTTTTTTGACACCGTCTTTTTTCATCTTTTTGATTAGTTCATCTTTTATAGCAAAAAATGGGAAAGAGCCTTCAAGTGAACAAGTATAATTAAGTTCTCTTTTTTGTTCTAAAAATTTAGCACTATAAGAGATAGACTCCAATCCACCTAGTTCAAGTTTTGGAGAGCCATGTATCACATAAAAATTTGCAGTGTCTTTTTTACTAATTGTTTCATCTAATTCTTTTAAAAACAATGTTGTATCTTTTGTTTTTGTAAGGATTGCGTTTGTAGCTCTTATATTTGATAGTGAAAATTGTTTAAACCCTTCAACTGTTCTTTTTAACATATCATGTTCATCAGTTGGAAAAAGGTTTACAGAAGATACTATGATATTTTTATACCCTAGCATATCTACATCTGCTATAGTTTGAGCTAGTGTTTTATTGTTATAACCTTTTTTTAGAAGATCTTTTAAAACCATTCTTGATCCAACCGCTATAAAAACATCCACACCTTCAAACTTTTTTTCTATCACATTTTTAAGATCTAAATATTTTTGCTGTTCTATTACAGAACCAAATACTGATAATATTATCGCTTTATCTTTTTTATAGTGTCTATATCTTTTATCCATAGAAGTTCCTTTTAGTTATCATCATTTAGCTTAGAATTTATGTAGTTTTTTATGAAAGAAAAAAGGCAAGGATTTCCTTGCCTTTTAAAATTTAAGCTTTTAATGGATTGTAAACTCTTTTGTTTACAAAAGGTGTATCTTCTAAACTCTTTAGTGTTTTTGCTCCTGCTAATACTGCAAGATCGATGAATGGCTCTAAAATAACAACACTCATATATGCAACACCAAAGCTGGAAACGGCAGCTAAATTTTCAGCTCCAAACCCTTGTCCAAACAATGCCCAAAATGCAACCCATGCCACGATACCACCTTGGTATGCAAGCGAAAGTTTTAGAGCATCTTTGTATGCAATATCTTTGTATGCAATATTTTTAGGGATGATTTTTTTAGCTAAATAACTCATAACAAACAATGGCATAAGTAGTGTTGTTACATTGATGCCATACTGTGGTAAATCAAACTGTGCAAAAAGTATTCCTTGGATAAGTAAACCAAAAGCTAGACCAAATGCAGCTGGTGCTGCTCCAAAAAGTAAAAAGATAGTTGATCCTAAGATA
>JAYEMD010000004.1:0-62962 GCA_034717895.1 Campylobacterota bacterium
AAGCAAGGCTAGTATAATCGGTGTGGTAAGTTATACAAATATCCCTTTTGCTATAGGATTTGGGGTGATGCTTGGTGATGCTCTTCCTGATATATATACTTTTACGGGTATTGCTATGATCGTACTTGGTGGTATCTTGGTGAGTCAAAAGTCAGATAAAAAAGAGTAATATTTTAGTCTAGTTTCACCTCATCACCCACACTTATCAAACCGCTTTGAACTACAACAGCTCTATATCCACCTATATATTTAAGCCCAACCATCATATCTTCACCTAAAAGTTTTGAAAGGTATCTGCAAGGCGGTGCCGTGCGTACTATTTTGAGTATGACTGTACCTATTTGGAACTCTTTACTTTTTAGCTTTTCATAGTCAAAGTTTTTTATCACTAGATTTCTTCGTAACTCTTTGAACTCTAAGGTACTGTCTAGTCTATCGTTACACTCTTTTAGTGACTCATATGGAAGTATAGATATTTCACGCACCTGTTGGTCAAGCTGCGGTTTGTTGAAGGTGCCTTTTTTGTTGTAGTATCTATCACCTTTGAGACCTTTACCTTTTACAGTCTCGCAGGATGATAAATATTGCAGGGGCTTTTTAGCTTCCCCTGTTATGATATGTGTTAGTTCCACTTATATTTTACAGATTTATAGCTCTATGTAGTGTGATATCGTTTTCTTTTAGTTTTTGTACTACCGACACTACATCACTGAGTGCCACATCAATCTTTTCCCCTGATTTTCTACATACGAACTCTACCATATCATCTTGTAGTTTTTTACCGATCACTACGGCATACGGGAACCCGATAAGTTCAAAGTCACCCATCTTAAAGCCGAATCTCTCTTTTTTTCTATCATCAAGTATAGCTTCGATACCCGCTTCTTTTAAAGCATCGTATATTTTTGTACCGGCTTCTAGCTCAGGTTCTTTTTTACCGTTTGATACGATAACATCTACAAAGCAAGGTGCTGTCTCTTTTGTCCAGATACAACCTTTGTCATCATGGCTTTGTTCTATTACTGCTGCTATTAGTCTACTTACCCCTATACCGTAAGTACCCATCTCAAACGGTTTTGTTTTACCGTTTGAGTCAAGGAAGTTTGCTCCTAGTGCTTCAGTGTATGTAGTACCTAACTGGAAGATATGACCAGCTTCTATCCCTTTTGTGTATCCTAGAGTTCCTCCACAACAGTTACAAGTGTTACCCTCTTGAACTGCTACTAGATCAGCAAATTGAGCATCTTCTATTGTAGTTATATCTTGACCGCTTAGGTGATAGTCCGCTTGGTTTGCTCCGCAAGCTATGTTTGTCTCTGTTTTTAGTTCGCTGTCTATAATAAACTTGATGTTTTCAGGTAGTCCAAAGGGTCCTACATATCCACAAGCAAGTCCAGAGTTGTTGATCTCATCTTCTGTTGCATCTTCAAGTTCCAGAGCATCTACAGCGTTACAAGCTTTTGTCTCTTCAAGCTCATCATCACCTCTTACAAAGAATACAACTATTTCCATACTCTCTTCGTAGATAGCTTTTTTAATAACAGCTTTTACGGTCTGTGAAGGCTTTATATTTAGGAAGTTGCTTACCTCCTCTATAGTTGTCTGTCCTATAGTTTCTACTTTTTCAGTTTCCATTGGTGCATGGTCTACAGATCTTGCTTCTCTTACAGCAGTTTCTATGTTTGCTGCATATTCACAGTTGTCACATATTACGATAGTATCTTCACCGCTGTCTGCAATTATATGGAACTCTTTAGATCCGCTTCCACCTATTGCTCCGCTGTCTGCTTCAACTACTCTATACTCTAGTCCTAGTCTAGTGAAGATCTTTTTGTAAGTATCTTCCATATGGGCAAACTCTCTTTGCATATCTTCAGCCGATTCATGGAATGAGTAACCGTCTTTCATAAGAAACTCTCTACCTCTCATCAGACCAAATCTAGGTCTTGCTTCATCTCTGAACTTTGTGTTTATCTGGTAAAGATTAAGAGGTAAGTCTTTGTAACTTGTTACTCTGTTTTTTACAAGCTCCACCATAGCCTCTTCATTTGTGGGGCTTAGTACGAAGTGGTTGTTCTTTCTATCTTTTATCCTAAGCATCTCCAAGCCCATTTTTGAGGCTCTTCCACTTTGTTCCCATAGATCCATAGGAGTTACAAACCCTAGCTGAACTTCACTGCATCCTGCATTGTCAAGCTCCTGCTTTACTATTGCTCTTATTTTATCTAGTACTATTTTACCTAACGGCATATAGTTGTATAGACCCGCACCTTGCTGGTTGATAAATCCACCTCTTATAAGGTACCGGTGTGACGGCAGTGTTGCGTCGTTTGGTGTTTCTTTTGTTGTTGGTATAAAACAGTTTGAAAATTTCATTTTTTGTGATCACCTTGGTGTTAAAATAAAGTACAACAAAGAAATTAAACACTACTAAAGAGGCTATAGTTAATTGATAGTACAATGAATAAAAATGAAGCTTTATATTATAAAGCAAATTTTTATAAAGAAGTAATATCATTTAAATATAGTCTTATAAGCATCCTATTGCTTCATCAAAAGTTTATCATCGTATAATATACGACTTCAAACTTTTTCTTCACACTAGAATACTTCTAAAACTACTTTAGTTAGGTTTTATTTATTTGTAGTACTTATTCCGTATTTTAATATAATAGTGCTTATAATGTTATCATATTAATTTACGGATGGAATAATGCTACTTTTTACATATTTTTTTATAGCTGTCGGGATATCTTTTTTATGTTCTATTTTGGAGTCTGTACTTCTTTCTATTACCCCTGCATATATTGAGGTGCTAAAAGAGGAGAAACCAGCAAGCGGTAAGCTTCTAGAGGAACAAAAACAAAATATAGATATGTCAATAGGTGCCATACTTACTCTAAATACCTTTGCTCATACTTTGGGGGCTGCAGGTGTGGGTGCCGAAGCTGTGAAGATATTTGGTGATCAGTATATGTTCTATGTATCTGCTGTTCTTACACTTCTTATACTTATATTCTCAGAGATCATCCCAAAAACACTTGGTGCATATTACTGGAAAGAGTTAGCCCCAATAAGTGCTAGGATCACCTCTGGACTTGTATTTATCACCTACCCGCTTTTAAAGCTTATGCAAAAGATCACGGCACTTATCTCTAAAAACAAAAAGGCAACAGCGGATATAACAAAAGAGGAGATAGAGGCGACTGTTCATATGGGTGAGGAAGCCGGTATCATAAAAGAGCAAAACTCTCATATAGTAAGAAATATCTTCTCATTAAATGAGGTAAAGATCAAAGATATCCATACACCAAGAAAAGTTATGTTCTCAATAAACAAAGATATACTTCTACATAGTCTTAAAAACAATGATTTTTCACAAATAGATATGAAAAGGGTAAAAGAGTACTCAAGGATACCAATCTATAATAAAGATATAGATGATATAGAGGGTGTCATTATCTCAAAAGAGTTCTTTGATGAGGCATTAAACAACCGCCTTGAAAACAAAGAAGATATTATAAGAGAGGTATACAAGATAAATGAAAACATCCCCGTATCAAAACTGGTGGATATGTTTATAATCAAAAAGGAGCATATGTTCTTGGTTGTTGACAACTATGATCAAACGGAAGGTTTGGTTACCCTAGAAGATGCACTGGAGACAATACTAGGACGTGAGATAGTAGATGAACTTGATAAAAATATAGATATGAGAGAGTTAGCTAAAAATGGATAACTTTACAGATGAAACTATGGACACTATTATCCAGATACTTTCACATAAACTTCAAGAGCTAGAAGATGATAAGATTTTAGAGTTTAGCGTACTTGACCCTGATAGCAGCCTAAACTCTTATGCAGGTCAAAAAGTAACCATAAATAATAACACATATATTTATAGAAGTTATAAAAGCTGGTGTGACTTGGCAGAACTTATAGGGGGTAGGATACTTACACCAAAAGTCAAAGATAAAAACCTCATCGTAATAAGATACAAAAAACTAAACACTAGCAGCTCTTTTCATAAAAGTGACCTTTCAAAAGAGGAAAAATACGGCACAGACTCACAGTTTGCCGTTATAAATAAAAATGAGGAGCCATCCTTTTTATACTATTATAAACAAGCCCTAAAAAATGTAAATATAGATAAAAGAAAAAGAGTATTAAATCTTGGTATTAATACGGGAGATGAGTTTGAAACCATTATCAACAGTATCGCAGATATAAGTGACCATCATCTCACAGGTATAGACTATTCTCCATCTGCTATAAAGAGAGCCAAAGAAAGATTTAAACAATTTGAAAATATCGAGTTTTATACCCACGATATAAATGAGCTTGATACCTTAAAACTTGAATCGTTTGATCTTATAGTAACTATAGGAACTCTTCAAAGTACCTCTTTGGAGTTCAAACCTTTGTTTATGAAGCTGGTACAAGAAAACTTGAAAAAAGATGGAAGTTTGATAGTGGGTTTCCCAAACTGCCGATGGATAGATACTCAGATGGTATACGGAGCAGTCCCTCCAAACTATAACTTTTCTGAGATGTCAATACTATATAAAGATGTACAGTTTTGCAAGAAGTATCTACAGCAAAAAAAGTTCAGGGTAACTATAAGCGGGAAAGATTATATCTTTTTAACGGCAACTTCTATAAAAAAGTCTTAGTCCTGTTTTATCGTAAAAAGATCTTTGGTTATATCAAGTAGCTCATCACCATCCGCTGATTTTGAAGACTCTCTTAAAGTTACCGTAGGATTATGTAAAAACTCTGCCATAACACTTTGGCAAAGTTTTTTTATATTTTCACTATCTTCATCTCTTATAAATCTTTTTTTGATAGCTGCTTGAACTTTTTGCTCTATAATTGTTTTTGCTTTAAGATGAATATCTTTTATAATCGGTTCTACATTTAAAGTTTTCAACCAAGAGAAAAACTCCGAGGTAGTGGTACCCACTATATGGTAAGCTTCTTTTGCCTGATTGGCTCGCAGTTCCATAGTCTCGTTTACTATACACTGCAGATCATCAACACTGTAGATATTAAGATCATCGTATGTAAACTCCTCTATATCTCTTGGAAGTGCTATATCAAACCAATTTCTTATTTTATCAAATGGTTTTACCATCTCTTTTTTTATAATTGCATAGGGTGCAGAGGTAGCCGTGATCATCAGTCTCATAGAGTTTAAAAGTGTTTCAAGCTCCTCATATGGTCTTACCTCTATCTGGTCATGAGTGTATTCGTTTCCATTGCCGTCAGATACTATAGAGTGTGCTAAAACTCTTCCTTTTTTTATGTTTCTTGTACAGATAACCACATTAAAGCCGGATTTTAGCAAATGTCGACAAGCCAGTTCACTCATCTCACCTGCTCCAATTACTAGAGCCTTTACACTCTGTGTATCTTTGTAGAGCTCTTTTGCCTGTGCTACTGCTGCTGATGCTACTGAAACAGAACCGCTTCCAAGCTGAGTAGCGTTTCTAACTCTTGCGGCACATTTAAAGGCATAGTGTAAAACTCTTGACAATTTAGTAGCCGCAAACTCTTTATCAAGCGAGAACTTGAAAGCATCTTTTAGCTGCCCTGCTATTTGTGTCTCACCCACAACTAAGCTGTCTAAAGATGAAGCAACAGTAAAGATATGATGTACTGCTCCTTCATTTTCATATATATCAGCTCTTTGTATCAACTCTTTTGTAGAAAGTGTAGAGTGTCTTGATAGTTTTTCCAAAGCATCATTTGAAGCTGTTTTCGTGCATGAGGTACTTATGATGATCTCAACTCTGTTACAAGTTGATAAAAGGATAGCTTCGTTTACACATTCATCCCTTGTGATAGTTTCTAAAAACTTCTCTTTTTCAAGATCATTATTAAAAGCTAACTTCTCTCTTGTGGAGATGTCTGTATTTTTATGAGTAAAGCTTATTACTAGATATTCCATATGGTTTGACTAGAACTCCCTGTTTATCATTGCACTCATGATCATTTGAAGATCTTCATTATTCTCATCACTTATAGCATCAATTGCTTGCGCTCCAAGCTCTTGTGCAAGTTTGATACTCTCATCAAGTGCCCCAGTGGTTACCATCTGTTCTTTTATCCAAGCTTGTTGATCTTGGTCTAACTGTACTTTATAAAGTGATTCAAGCTTACTTTTATCCTCTATTCTTTCATGCAGTAAAAGATAAGGGATGGTTACTTTACCCTCTACAAAGTCTAAAAGTGCAGGCTTACCAAGAGTAGCACTGTCTTGAGTTATATCAAGTATATCATCTACCATTTGAAATGCAAGTCCAAGATTTTTACCGTATAGAGCAAAAGCTTCTTGATCTTTTCCTGCCATGATTGCAGCAGCTCTTGCAGAAGACTCTATAAGGGAAGCTGTTTTTTTGTAGATCATATCAAGATATTTATCATAAGAGCTGTTGAACTTATTTGTAAGATCAACATCAAGCATCTCACCGATACTTAAAAGTGTTACTGCATTTGAGATAGTATAAGCTATATCCTTAGGCATCTGACTTAACTCTGTAAATGCTTTAGAATAAAGTATATCACCGAACATTATGGAAGTTTTGTTGTCAAAAAGAGCATTTATAGAAGGTTTTCCTCTTCTTGTATCTGCCTCATCTATAACATCATCGTGTAGCAGTGATGCCGCATGGATCATCTCAACTACTGCACAAAGCTTTACAGACTCTTGGCTTACCCCTGCTATTTTCATAATAAGCTTGGATCTAAGCATCTTACCCTCTGCCAATAGATCTAACAACTCTAAACTTTTTTGATCATTACACTCTTTTACAAATCTCTTGATCTGCTCTTTTACTTGTACTAACTCTTCCATATAACTCTTAACTCTTAATTTTTAATTCTTAACTAATAATTAGCTGTCTAATCTACAAACAATTTCGCCTGTTAACTCAACATAAGTACTTTTTTTATTGTAATCTACATCAGAAGAGTTTTCAAAAACATATTTTTTAACAGCTTCATTAAGACCTTGTTCTCCAAATTGTTCTGTTAGCATCATCTCCATAACAGTGAATTTCTCCATAAACATATCAACTTGATCTTTTACTATCTCATCACTTGCAGTGTTAGCGATATCCCAAAATTTAGATTGAGGAGATCCTCCAAATATATTACTTTCATCTTCAAATAGTGCTTCATATTTAGCCATAGTTTTTTCCTTTTCTTTTTTAATTTATATTTTTTATTTACATCTAACTCGTACAGACTCTGCATGAGCTGATAAGCCTTCAGTGTCGGCAATAATAGCACACTGCTCACCAATAGTTTCTATAGCATTTTTACTAAAACTAATAATTGAGCTTTTTTTAATAAAGTTCTCAACCCCTAAAGGTGAATAGAACTTTGCAGTTCCCCCTGTAGGAAGTGTATGGTTTGGTCCTGCTATATAATCCCCTATAGGTTCAGGTGTGTTCTCACCCATAAAAATAGCACCTGCATGTCTTATCTTTGGTAATAGATCAAACGGATTTGCAGTCATAACCTCTAAATGCTCAGGAGCTATCTCGTTCATCAACTCAATAGCCTCATCCATTGAAGAAGCTATTATGATACAACCTCTCTCATCTATAGACTTTTGAGCTATGACATTTCTACTTAACTCTTTTAAGTAGTTATCTACCTCTATACTTGTCTGCTGTGCAATATTTTCATCAATTGTTATCATAATAGAGCTGGCCATCTCATCATGCTCTGCTTGACTTAGCAGGTCAATTGCCAGATATTTTGGCTTTGCAGTTTCATCTGCAAGTATACCTATCTCAGATGGACCTGCGATCATATCTATATTTACTTCACCAAATACAAGTTTTTTAGCAGTTGCAACAAAAATATTACCAGGACCTGTTATAACGTCAACTTTTTTTAATGTTTCAGTACCGTAAGCCATAGCAGCAATTGCACTAGCACCCCCTACTTTAAATACAGTATCTATTTTACATAAGTGGCAAGCTGCCAATAAAAGTTCGTTTGGTTCATTGTCCGGTGTCGGGGTACAAACAACTATCTCTTTTACACCTGCAACGATTGCAGGGATTGCATTCATAAGTAATGAGCTTGGGTATGCAGCTTTTCCACCTGGAATATAAAGCCCAGCTCTATCTACGGCAGTTACCTTTTGACCAAGAACCGTGCCGTTTTCTTCAAAATCAAGCCAAGATTTTGGAAGTTGTTTTTCATGATATGCTTTTATTCTGTCATGTGCAAGGTGTAAAGCTTTTTTTAGATCATCATCTATATTATTGTATGCTTTTTCCATATCCTCTTTAGCAACATATAGATCTTCATTAGTTGCTGGTGTCCAGTTGTCAAATTTTGCAATATGTGATTTTACCGCTTTATTTCCATCTTCAATTATCTCATCTATTATACCGTTTACTATAGATGATACTTTTTTAATATCAACTTTTGCTCTACCTAAGATCTCTTCAAACTCTTTTGAAAAGCCGGCATCTTTTGTATTTATGATTTTCAAAGTTTACCTTTCCTTGTTTATTTAATCTATCTTTAATTTTTCCAACATCTCTTTTACAATCGCTTCTGGATCGTGACTCTCTACATTTACTATTATATCAGCAAGCTCTTCGTAAGCTTTTATCCGCTCCTTGTAAAGTGCTTTTGCTTCATCTATATGAGTTAAAAGAGGTCTTTTTTTAAATTTTGCTTTTGAGTTTGGAGCTTTCTTTAGTCTTTCTATTATCTTTTCAAAAGATGACTGAAGATATACTATCTTCCCAATCTTTTTTATATTTTCCTGCTTGTAAAAACCGCCCCCTGTTGATATGATAGTACCGTTCAAAGATTCTTCACACCATAGGGCACATTTTTTTTCCAATGCTCTAAAGTAGGGTTCACCGTCCTCTTTAAAGATCTTTTTTATCTTTCTATTTTCCATACTCTCTATAAGATCGTCGGTATCTACAGCAAAGTAGTCTGTCTGTTTTACAAGCTCTCTGGCAACTGTACCTTTACCTACACCCATAAAACCTATCAATATAATATTATCTTTCTTCATAACCGTGGATTATATCTCAAATATCCTTATAAGTGGTATAAAAAGAAAATTTAGGTAAAATCACAAAAAATTTAAAATAAATCCAATAAAAAGAAGATAAAAAATGGCTCAAACAATAACAGAAAAAATATTTAGTGAACACGTTGGTGAAAAAGTTTACGCCGGACAAATAGTAAGAAGCCCTATAGATATGGTTATAGGAAACGATATTACGACTCCTATATCTATAAAAGCATTTGAAGAGAGTGGAGCCAAAAAGCTTGCTAATCCCGATGGATTCAGTATCGTTCTTGATCACTTTATCCCTGCAAAAGATATTGCATCTGCAAACCAAGCAAAAATTTCAAGAGATTTTGCTGCAAAACATAATCTAAAAAACTTTTTTGATGAAAAAGATATGGGTATTGAGCATGCATTGTTACCTGAAAAAGGTTTAGTGATCCCTGGCGATGTTATCATCGGTGCAGATTCACACACATGTACACACGGTGCGCTTGGTGCATTTAGTACGGGTATGGGAAGTACGGATTTAGCATTTGCTATGATCACCGGAGGAAATTGGTTTAAAGTTCCGGAATCTATCAAAGTTGTATTTAGAGGAAAACCAAAAACATTCGTAACAGGTAAAGACCTTATATTAGAGATTATCAGACAAATTGGTGTTGACGGTGCACTATACAAAACTCTTGAATTTACGGGTGATACAATCCAGCACTTAACTATGGATGATAGATTTGCACTATGTAATATGGCTATTGAAGCCGGTGCAAAATCAGGTATCGTTGCTTACGATGAGATTACGGAAGAGTTCCTAAACGGTAGAATAGAAGCAAACGGATCTTTAAGAGCTGAACCAAAAATACACTATAGTGATGAAGATGCCAAATACTGTCAGGTTATCGAGATTGATGTTGCTGCTTTAGAACCTGTTATTGCTTATCCTTTCTTACCTGAGAACGGTCACTCTATCACTCACGCAGTTGCAGACAATATTAAAGTTGATCAAGTATTTATAGGAAGCTGTACAAACGGTAGATTAAGTGACCTTGCAGTTGCGGCAAAAATACTTGACGGAAAGAAACTTGCATCTCATGTTAGGATGATCGTAACTCCGGGAACTCAAAAGATATTAAGAGAAGCTACAAAGCTTGGGTATATTGACATTCTGGTTGATGCGGGTGCAGTTGTATCAAATCCTACTTGTGGAGCTTGTCTTGGAGGATATATGGGTATCTTGGGTGACGGTGAAGTTTGTATCTCTACAACAAACAGAAACTTTGTAGGTAGAATGGGTAGTAGAAGCTCAAAAGTTTATCTATCTAACAGTGCAGTTGCCGCTGCATCCGGAATAAGCGGTTATATTACAGATCCGACCACTGTATAGTATTCCTATTTGGTAAATTAAAGAGGATAGAAATATCCTCTTTTGTTTCTTTTTGAGACATCTAATAATAGATTATCAAAGTTTATCAAACAACTATTTTCATAAAATGACCGATTTTCTTATCAAATAAAAATTTTCAAGTGTTAAGTGAATGTTAATTAAAATAACTATTAAGTATCTTAAATGATATATTATAATGAATGTAGATCTTTATTAGGCTTATATCTATATTACATCGGCTAAATCAATAAATATTCTAGAGTTTATAATAGCTAACAGTACATAAGTTATAGTTATAGGTAATATTAATTTGACCCTTGTTCAATTTAAGTTACATATTATTTCTTTTGTGATAATCTACTACTTAGTATTTTGAAACGATTGAAAAGGAAACTAAATGATTGAAAATAGAAACATGAAGAAAGATTTAGAACAAATTGATTCTATCTTAAAAGAGCAAGGTATCTCAAGAAGAGATGCAATGAAAATGATGGGTCTTAGCGGTGCTGCTATGATGATGGCTGGAGCCGGTACTGAAGCTGAAGCTGCAACTAGAGCAGAAGCTAGTGGTGCAAAAGGTAAAATTGTGATCATCGGTGGTGGTCTTGCGGGTATGTCTACTGCTGCTAGACTTACAAACGAGTTATCAAGCCCTGATATTACCGTAATTGAGCCGGAAGCACTTTCTTGTTCTTACCAACCCGGACAAACACTTGTAGGTGCAGGTCTATGGGAAAAGTCAGATATCGCATACAAAAGAGATGATTTTGTACCATCAGGAACAAAACTTATTGCTGAAAAAGCTGTAGAGTTTGATCCGGATAACAACACTGTAACTACTGATAAAGGTACTAAAGTAACTTATGATGTTATGATTATTGCTGCCGGTCTTAAACTAAACTATGCAGGGATCAAAGGTCTTGAAGATGTTGGTGAGATCTACTCTTCGGGTAACAACTCTGCTGCAGTTGCTGCTATGAATGCGAAGGGTGTTTCATCAATCTACTCAGCAGATGGTTCTGAAGCTACATGGACAAATATGTCTAAATTTATTGCTGATGCAAAATCTGGTAAAAAAGTTAAAGGTGTATTTACACACCCTAACACTCCAATCAAGTGTGGTGGTGCACCTAAAAAGATTATGTACCTTACACATGCTCAATTAGAAAACGAAGGTGCAAGAGCTAATGCAGACTTACACTTCTATCCAAACGGTGGCGGAATGTTCGGTATTAAGAACTACCACACTGCAATTGTTAAACAATTTGAAGCTAGAAATATGAAGTACAGCTACAAGCACTTATTAAAAGAGATCAAGCCAGGAAACGTTGCCGTATTTGATAACCACTCTAAATCTGAAAAAGTTTGGGATGAGGATCTAGAAGAGCATGTAGAGAAAAAAATTCATACAGATATTGAAGTAAACTATGACTTCATCCACGTTACTCCTCCAATGAAAGCTCCAGATGAGATCGGAAAGTCTAAAGTTGGTTCAGGAAAAGGCTGGATCCCTGTACAAAAAGAAACTATGCAACACGTTAAATACGATAACGTATTTGCTTTAGGTGATATCGCTGCAGTACCTATGGGTAAAACCGGTGGATCTGCTAGAAAGCAATACAAAGTTGTATGTAACAATGTAATTTCTCACTTAGAAGGCAAGTCAAGAAAAGAGCTTATGAACAACCCTCAATACGATGGTTATACAGTATGTCCACTTATTACAAGTATCGGAACTGTAATGCTTGCTGAGTTTAACTGGGCTTCTAAGAAAACTGGTGACGGTACAAACGCTGCACAATTAAAGTTCTTAGATCCAACTCAAGAGAGATATATCTGGTGGTTATTAAAGTTCTATATGTTAAAGCCAATGACTGTATACGGAATGTTAGCGGGAAAAGCTTAATATCTGTAACACTTATAGAATCTAAAAGCCCTAAACCTATTCGGTTTAGGGCTTTTTTATTTACTTTTTATTACAATCAATAAATTTTTAATTATAGGAATACCATGAAAAAAGAGATTACGATCTTTGTGGGTATATTCTTGTTTTTAGCTATCGGTATGCATTTTGCTCAATGGACAAGTCATCCTATAGAGCATTTAACAGCTCTTCCTCATGCAAGCGCATATGGACTTGGAGCTGAGCATCCTTTTGTATTTACACTTGTAGTGTATATTATAGTTGGAATACCTAGACTATTTATAAGAATGTTATCTAAAAAGAGAGATTAACGGGAATAAAAAAAGGGATTGAGTTTTACTCAATCCCTTTTTTTTATAAAATTACTATAATTATTTAGCTATAGCTTGTTTTGCGCTTTCAACTAATGAAGCAAATGCTGAAGCATCGTTCATAGCCATATCAGCTAATATTTTTCTATCTAGCTCAATACCTGCAAGTTTAATACCGTTCATGAATCTTGAATAACTCATATCGTTTAATCTACAAGCAGCATTGATTCTAACAATCCAAAGCTTTCTGAAATCTCTTTTCTTTTGTCTTCTATCTCTGTAAGCGTATACAAGAGAATGTTCAATTTGTTCTTTTGCTTTTCTAAAGTGTTTTCTTCTACCACTATAGAAACCCTTCGCCATTTTAAGGATTTTTTTGTGTCTAGCTCTTCTTATCGTACCAGTTTTTACTCTTGGCATATTATTTCCTTTCTTTACCGTAAATATTTTATATTTTAGGTGTCTGCCTGCATATAATTTAGGCAAAACTTATCCGAATTCAATCGGAGGGACTTATTACTTGTTATCTAAAAGAAAATTATAAAGCTTACGCTTTATTTAACATTCTTCTTACTCTTGGTGCATCAGTTGCATCAACAGTTTGAGCACTTCTTAGAGCTCTTTTTCTTTTTGGTGTCATCTTAGTAAGGATGTGGCTTCTAAAAGCGCTTCCTCTTTTGATTGAACCGTTTTTCTTCACTTTAAATCTTTTTAAAGCTCCGCTGTTAGATTTCATCTTTGGCATTGTTAGACTCCTTTATAGTATTTATATAAATTTGGGGAATAAAAAAATCCACAAACTTAAATAAGTTGTGGATTATATCTTAAAATAGCTTTAATTTAATTTAAAGATTAATGCTTCTCTTTTTTAGCAGGTACAACAAGCATATTTACATATCTTCCTTCAAATTTTGGAGGTGCTTCTTGAACAGCAATATCTTCAACCATAGGCCAAACTTTTGCAAGAACTTCGGCACCAGCTTCAGGATGTGCCATCTCTCTACCTCTTAAAAATACTCTAAATTTAACATGGTTACCTTTTTCAAGAAACTCTCTTGCATGTTTAACTTTGTAATCAATATCGTTCTGAGCTATTTTAACAGATAACTTGATCTCTTTAGTTACGATTACTTTTTGATTCTTTCTAGCTTCTTTCTGCTTCTTTTCCTGCTGATACTTAAACTTTCCGTAGTCCATTATTTTAACAACAGGCGGTTTAGCATTTGCAGCTATACAAACAAGATCAAGTCCCGCTTCGTCTGCCAATGCTAAAGCTTCTTGTGAGCTAATTATACCGTGAGAACTTCCGTCATCGGCATTACATCTTACTTCTTTAAACCTGATATCTTCATTCATTAAGACATCGTCTTGTTTTTTCTTATTTTTAAAACTCAAATTTTTTCCCCTGCTTTTTGTGAAGTTAACATCTCTAAGAATGCATCCTTAGTCATCTCACTTCTTTCTCTTTTTCTTCTATTTCTAAGTGCTACCATTTTATTTTCTACTTCATTGTCACCTATAACAATGATCATCGGTACTCTTTGTTTCTCAGCTATTCTAATTCTTTTATTCAAGCTTTCATTCTTCGAAGAGATATCACTATCTATTTCGATCATCTGAAGCTCTTTTTGAAGCTCTTTAGCATATTCTAAATGAGTATCCGCAATAGGCACTATAACAACACCGGTTGGTGCTATACTCATAGGGAATTCACCGGCATAATGCTCAGTCAAGATACCTATAAATCTTTCAAAACTACCTAAAATAGCCCTATGGATCATAACCGGTCTCTCTTTAGTATCATCAGCCGTAGTATAGTTTATATCAAATCTTTCAGGAAGATTCATATCCACTTGAATAGTACCACACTGCCATTTTCTACCTATAGCATCGAGTATTTTTATATCGATTTTAGGTCCGTAGAATGCACCACCACCCTCATCAATACCGTATGAGTAACCATTTACGTCCAAAGCATCCATGATACCTTTAGTTGTAGTTTCCCAGAACTCATCGCTTCCTATAGCTTTTTTAGGCTTTGTAGATACTTCCATCTCGTATTCAAATTCAAAATGTTTCATCAAAGACTCAACAAACTCTAACACTTCCATAATAACATCTTTAACCTGTGAAGGCATACAGAATATATGTGCATCATCTTGAGTGAACTCTCTAACTCTAAACAATCCATGCATAGTACCTGACATCTCATGTCTATGTACCACACCGTATTCAAAGAATTTTAAAGGAAGGTCTTTATAAGAAACCAGATCATTTTTAAATATCTCTATATGACCTACACAGTTCATAGGTTTAATACCGTATTCTTGACCCTCTATTTGAGTAAAGTACATATTTTCTTTATAGTTTGCATAGTGTCCTGATTTTACCCAAGCTTCTGCTTTCAAGATCTCCGGAGCTCGTACTGGCTGATATCCTCTGATTCTGTGTGCTTTATATAGAAGTTGTTCAAGCTTACCTCTTAGTCTTGCACCGTTTGGAAGCCATAAAGGAAGCCCTGCACCTACATCTTCACTAAATGTGAATAGTTTTAGTTCCGTTCCAAGTTTTCTATGGTCTCTTTTTTTAGCCTCTTCAAGCTTTGTAACATAATCTTTTAATTCAGCTTTATCAAAAAATGATATACCGTAGATTCTTGTGATCATCTCATTTTCTTCATCACCGCCAAGGTAAGCCCCGGCAACTCTAATAAGCTTGAAGTTTCTGATCATTTTTGTATTTGGAAGGTGAGGTCCTCTACAAAGATCTTCAAAATCACCCTGTTCATACATAGTAAGTGTATCATCTTGAATATTACTAAGTACCATAAGTTTTAAAGGATCATCTTTGTATTTTTCTTCAATAGTGGATCTTTGACATACCTTTCTAGTAATAGGCATCTTTTTGTTTGCCAAAGCCTTCATCTGTTTTTCTATAATAGGAAGATCATCATCATTTAACTGTTTGTCTAATTTAAAATCGTAGTAGAAACCTTCATCTACGATTGGTCCAACAAAGAACTGTGCCTCTGGGTGCAGTTCTTTAATAGCCTGTGCCATTAAGTGTGCAGTTGAATGTCTTAATATCTCTAGTGATTCTGATGAACCGTCTGGTTTGATCTTGTTAGTATCATTAGCTTCTATGTTTAAAGCGTCCGCTGTTTGAAGGTCATAGATCTGACCGTCATTTTTTATTCCTATGTAGTCCAATAAAGTCCTTTGTCTAATAAAATTTAATAATTACTAAATTTTATCAAACTTTAACTTTATTTAACTTTTAAAGATTTCTATTTCTTATAAACAGTTCTTAAATGATCCATTTTAGAACCCATATTAAGTAATACCATATCTGCAAGTATCAAACTCATCATAGATTCACAAACTACACTTCCTCTAAGTGCTACACAAGGGTCATGTCTCCCTTTTAAGTTGTAAAGTGTGTCGTTGTTATTTACATCAACGGTTTTTTGTTCACAAAATATTGAAGGGGTAGGTTTAAAGTATACTTTTGTAACAATATCATCACCGTTACTTATCCCCCCAAGTATCCCTCCGCTGTGGTTTGTTTCAAAACCATGTGAGGTTATCTGATCGTTATTGATACTCCCTTTACTTCTTGAAGCCTCAATACCGTCACCAATCTCTACAGCTTTTACGGCATTTAGTCCCATCATGGCATCTGCTATAGCACCGTCTAGTTTATGGTACATAGGTTGTCCTAAACCTATTGGAACTCCACTTGCTTTTACAAGAACGGCACCCCCTATAGAATCATGTGCATTTAGTGCTTT
This sequence comes from Campylobacterota bacterium, assembly GCA_034717895.1. Taxonomy (GTDB): domain Bacteria; phylum Campylobacterota; class Campylobacteria; order Campylobacterales; family Arcobacteraceae; genus JAIOSF01. The sequence goes on from JAYEMD010000004.1 coordinate 16,465, forward strand.
TTGCACTTCAGCTTTCTGCTCTTGCTCTTTATTTGGATCAAGGGCAAAAATCTCGCTTTTTTTAGCATGATCAAAATCAAAAGTTTCAGATTTTATACCGCCCACTTCAAAGATACCGCTTGATACCTCAATACCCAACTCTTTTAACATAAGCTTGGCAACTGCTCCGGCTGCTACTCTTGCCGCTGTTTCTCTGGCACTACTTCTTCCGCCGCCTCTATAATCCCTAATGCCGTATTTGTGAAAATATGTAAAGTCTGCATGACCGGGTCTAAATAGATCTTTTACATTGCTGTAATCTTTACTTTTTTGATTCTCGTTGAATAAAACCATAGCAATAGGTGTACCTGTACTTATCCCTTCAAAAACACCGCTTAATATCTGAATAGTATCACTCTCTTTTCTTTGGGTTTCATATTTACTTTTTCCGGGTTTTCTTCTATCCATTTCACTTTGGATAAAATCAAGATCTATCCTTATTCCTGCCGGTACTCCGTCAACTACGCATCCCAATGCTACTCCGTGAGATTCACCGAAAGTTGTAAAACTGAATTTTTCTCCAAAACTGTTCATGAACTGATCCCTTGTAACTTATCCAGTACTATTTTAGCTGCTGCTTGCTGAGCCAGTTTTTTACTTTTTCCTTTAGCGGTTGCATAATGTTTATCATTGATCCAAAGACTAAGCTCAAACTCTTTTTCATGATCCGGTCCTATTGCTGATTCAAGTTTATAAACTGGAATAGCTCCGAACTTTGCTTGAGTAACTTCCTGCAATGCCGTTTTATAATCACTGAAAAGTTCATCAAGATTTATCTTGTCGTAGTTTTGTTCTAATAGTTTTAAAATAAGAGGCTTTAAGATCTCAAGACCGGATTCAATATATATAGCACCCATAATAGCCTCAAAAGCATCACTTAGAATTGATGCTTTTTTTCTGCCTTGATTTCTCTCCTCTGCATCTGAAAGGTATATATAATCTCCAAGCTCTATCGCCTTTGCCAGCTTGGTGAAACCTTTTTCATTTACCAATGATGCTCTTATTTTTGATAGTTCACCCTCGTTTGAAGATGGAAATTTATTAAATAAGAACTCTCCAACTATAAGATTCAAAACAGCATCACCAAGAAATTCCAATCTTTCGTTGTTGTAAACTTTTTTGTAACTTTTGTGTGTAAGTGCTTCGACTATCAGATCTTTGTTTCTAAACTGATAACCCAAACACTTTTCTAATTCAGAGTATTTTTTCATTTTTTTCCTTTTTTTAATAATATTATATTGTTATATCTTTGCCATTATAGCCAAAAGAGTATAAAATATATTATTTTGAATTATTCTTTACAATTTAAATAAATTGTTTAAAATATCTCTCCCTTTTTCATCAAGTTTTTTTTCAAGTTCTTTTTTTATTTTACTTTTAACCTTTTCTTTTAATATACTTTTCCCAATATCACTTTTTATTTTTGGTTTGTCTATATCGCCTTTGATTTTTATATCAAATTTATACTTTTGATATTGAAAATACAATATTGTGTCAATATATCTTTTTGCCGTATCTAGTTTAAAAGTTTTACTGGTGATTTTTAATTTGTTTGAGTTCATATTTATATTTGCATCAATAATATTTTTATTTTTTGTCCCTTTAATAACTGCATATGTAAATTTTTCATCTGTGATATCTATATTTAATAAATTTGATATTAATAGTGTTAATTGGTTTGTGATAAAATGTCCGTTTTTAAGATCTAAATTAAAATTTATTATTTCTGAGTCAATATTGCCATCTATATTTCCATCTAATTTACCTTTATATATCTTTGGATAATACAGCATATGCAGTAACTTCATAGTATCTATACCTGTTATGATACTTTTATAGTTTTTATGGTCTAGTTCTGCTGCAATATCTCCTCCTAAAAGTTTTGAAAGTGATCTGATATTGACCCTGTCATCTAAAGAGATATCACCTTTTACTACAACTTCACCTCTTAAAGGCTTTTTTGTAACTACTCTTAATCTATTAAGATCTTCTACTTTTAAATAATATTTTGAATTAAATTTATTATTTGATTGTAAGTATTTTCCGTTTAATAAAAACTGTATCAAGTTAGAATCAAAATCAAGTTTTATATCTGTAACTTTATCTATATCCAAATCAATTTTCGTATTAAATGTAGTATGGGGTAGTGTTATATTAAAATCATTCTTTATAAGATCTTTATTTAATACACCGTCTTTTAAAGTTACAAACCCTTTCCCTTTTATATTATTTAATTTTACATTTTCAAGATCAATCTCTAAATTAATTTTCCCTTTTGCATATTGTTTTTGATTGGTAATATATAAGATTTTTGTTAAAAGAGCTTCTTTTATAATCAATTTTCCATTTTTAATATTATCTTTAGTTAGTGTTATTTCATAGTTTGTATCACTTTTAGCAATGTCACTAAACCCTTTTATTATTCCCTTTTGGTCATCCCCTTTTATAGTACCGTTTGTATATAGTCTCCCTTGAAGTTGTTGTGATGTAAGTTTGTTGAATTTTGATATATCATTTAATTTAACGTTGTAATTTATATTGTAACTCTTATCTAAAATAGAATATTTACCCTCAAAATTAATCCTATTATTGTGAGATAGCTGAACATACAAAGATATTGTATCCAAAGAGAGGGAAAATCTTTCCACTTTTGAATCAAGTGATATTTTAGATTTTAATACAGTTTCAATTTGATTTGATATTATACCGTGACCTATGGAGGTAAATAATAAAACATAAATAGTTACTAAGAGTATAACTAGTAAGGTGAATATATAAGATATAAATTTCATATTGATCCTTTAAATATAATCATATTTTGAGGACCGAAAGTTTATTGTGTTGTCTATCCGTTAAATTTAACGATAGCCGATCCCCAAGTAAGTCCGCCTCCAAATGCATCTAGAAGCATCGTGTCCCCTTGTTTAAGTCTGCCGTTTTCAAAACAGTCATTTATAGCCATTGGAATTGAAGCCGATGATGTATTACCGTATTTATCTACTGTTAATACTTTTTGCTCATCTTTAAACTTTAAGGCATCTCCAACAGCTTTTATAATTCTATAATTTGCCTGATGCGGAATAAACAGATCAATATCATCATTTTCATAATTATTGTTACTCATAATTTTTTCAACATCGCTAGTTAAAGTTCTAACGGCTATTTTAAAAGTTTCATTACCCTTCATCTGCATAAACATAGCTTCACTACTAGCAGGTCCCGGCGTCAAAAGAAGATCTTTCATACTCCCGTCGGCGCTACACTGAATATCAACTATCGCTTCATCTTTATTTTCTGTAGCACTAATAACAGCTGCACCTGCACCGTCACCAAACAGCATACAAGTAGTTCTATCCGTATAATCTACTATAGTACTTAATTTTTCTGCACCTACGATAAGTACATTTTTTTTCATACCTGACTCAATAAATGCTTTTGCAGTACTAAGAGCGTATATAAACCCTGTACATGCAGCGCTAATATCAAGAGCCATAACATTACTTATTCCGAGTTTATCGGCTATAAGGCATGCCGTTGAGGGCATACACATATAATCCGGACTGATTGTTGCACAAATTACAAGATCTATATCCTTTGCTTCTATAGATCCCCTTTGGATAGCAACTTGTGCTGCTTTTGCACCTATATCACTAGTGTTTTCTTCACTAGAAGCTATTCTACGCTCTTTTATCCCTGTTCTTTTTGTGATCCATTCATCACTTGTGTCCATTCTGTCAATGAACCATTGGTTTGTACGAATCTCTTCAGGAATATAAGCACCTATAGATCTAAATGAAGCAAACATATGTTTAGTCCTTAAATTGTTTTAATTTATCTTCGATATTTTGATTTAGATTTGAATCAGCGGCTTTTATTGCCTGGAATATCGCATTTTTTATAGCTTTTGCATTTGATTTTCCATGAGCAATAATTACCGGTGCTTTTACACCGATAAGTGGAGCTCCACCGTACTCGGCATAATCAACTTTGAGTTTAAGCTTTTTAAATACTTTTCTCATTAGTACTGCACCTGTTATACTTACCAGTGATCTTCTAAGATTATTCTTTATGATCTGCCCGATTGTATCTGCAACCCCTTCTGCTGTTTTTAACATAATATTACCGACAAAACCGTCACAAACTACAACATCAACAGTTCCTTTAAAGATATCACTACCTTCAACATTTCCGATAAAATTAGGGATTGGTTCTAAAAGTTTAAAAGCATCTTTTGTGACTTCATTACCTTTAGATTCCTCTTCACCGTTACTTAAAAGTCCGGTTAAGGGATCCTCTATACCAAGAACATCTTCCGCATAGACTTTACCCATAATCCCAAACTCTTTTAGGTTATTGGCATCACAATCAACATTTGCCCCAACATCAAGTACCAATGTAGTACCGTTAACTGTTGGCATAAGTGTTGCAATTGCAGGTCTGCTTACACCTTTAATTCTTCCTATTCTAAGAGTAGCCAAACTCATCGAAGCACCGCTGTGTCCGGCACTTACATATGCATCTGCTTTCCCACTTTTTACAAGTTCTATCGCTTTATATGCACTGCTGTCTTTTCTTTTTAATGCATCAGTTGCATGGTCATGCATACTAATTACATCGTCAGCTTCATCTATTTGAATTCTGCTATGGAATTTTTGAGGAATTAAAGGTAAAAGCTCATCTTTCTTACCAACAAGTATTGCGGTAAAATGTCTGTCTTTCTTTAGTGCTGATATAACACCTTCTATAATAGGTGAAGGACCGAAGTCCCCTCCCATTGCATCTATTGCTACTTTTAGCATTAGTTTTTGTATTCACCTGTAGTAGGGTTTACATTATGAGGCATTTTCCATGTCCCATCGCTATCCTTAACAGGTTTCTTTAAAGTTATTTTATAGTGAGTTCTTCTTTTTAAACCTTGTGTTTTACTCACTCTTCTCTTTGGTACTGCCATCTCTTATCCTTAATATTCTATTTCAACTAAATCGTTGTTCTTTTTACAAGAATCGCAAACATGATACTCTGATCTGAACGACTCTATCTCACTGTGTAATATCTCATTAAAATCCAAAATATGATCTTCAACTTCTATTACAACTATCTCTTCATTATCTTCATCATTTGATGAATATATACCGTCACTGATTAAGAAATCTACTTTTTCATTTAAAGGAGTTGTAAATGAACTGCCGCATTTACAACACTCAACTTCACAAGTTCCGTCAAGTTTTCCTTTAATTTTTGCAAGTTTTGACGATATTTTACTAAAAGTACCTAAAAACTTTACTGAATCTGATATAACTTCAAATTCACTTTCTTGTAACGGTATCTTTCTAAATTCTATTTTCATAGATCAATTGCTACTAGCAAATCTCTCTTTGTGCAAAGAAAAATGCTATCTCTACAGCTGCATTTTCTAAAGAATCTGATCCATGAACTGCATTTGCGTCAATTGACTCAGCAAAATCAGCTCTGATTGTACCGGCTTCAGCTTCTTTAGGGTTAGTTGCTCCCATAAGTTCTCTGTTCTTTGCCATTGCGTTTTCACCTTCTAAAACAGTTACAACAACTGGTCCTGAGATCATGAACTCAACTAGTTCACCATAAAAAGGTCTCTCAGAGTGTACTGCATAAAAAGCTTCTGCATCAGCTTGGCTTAATTGAATTTTTTTAGTTGCTGCGATTCTTAGACCATTGCTTTCAAATCTGTCTAGTATTTTACCAACTACGTTTTTAGCTACTGCATCCGGCTTGATTATCGATAAAGTTTGCTCCATCTTTTTCTCCTATTTTTAATTAAAGTCGTGGATTATACCAGAATTAACTTTTAACTTAACTTAAAGTTTTCTTTAGACAATAAAAAAGGGTAGGAAATAGATCCTACCCTTTTTATATAGTGAATAATTATATTATTCTTCTATACAAGGCTCACCTGCAACTGCACCTTCAGTTGTAGGATTTTCACCCCATACTATACAACCCTCAGTTGGACATGCTTCAGCACATGCAGGAGCTGTACCAGCTCCTGCACACTCATCACAAGTTTCTGGGTTTACATAATAAATATCTTCACCTGTCGGGTTCTCGTCGTTATCTACAATTGATTCTGTTGGACACTCATCTAAACAAGCATCACATGAAATACATGTATCAGTAATAATTACTGCCATTTGTTCTCCTTGAATTTTAATTTTTAAACTTTATCATAGTTAAAATAAAAGTATCTTTAAAATAATAAAAAGATAGCTTATATTTTATATATTATCACTTTTTCTACCCTATCTTATATGCCCGTCACCATAAATTTTAAATTTATATGTTGTAAGTCCCTCTATCCCCATAGGTCCTCTTGCATGTAATTTATTTGTACTGATACCGACTTCAGCACCAAAACCAAAAGCACCGCCGTCTGTAAATCTTGTACTTGCATTTACATAAACACTTGAAGCATCCACACTGTTTAAGAACTTCTCTGCCGTGCTGATATTTTGTGTAATAATTGATTCTGAGTGTCCTGAACCATAATCAATTATATGATCTATAGCACCCTCAACACCTTCTACTACTTTTATATTTAATATATTTGCTAGATACTCCGTATGATAATCTTTACTTGTAGCTATATCTGCTTGGATATATCTTCTTGTAATTTCACATCCAAGAAGCTGCGTTCCTTCATCTTCAAAGTGCTCTTCAAGTGCAGGCAATGCAATATGTGCTATCTCTTTATCCACTAAAAGTGTCTCCATAGCGTTACATACTCCAGGACGCTGACATTTTGCATTTATAGCTATAGCTATACCTTTTTCAAGATTTGCTTCTTTATCTATATATACATGACATTGACCTTTGTCATGTTTGATTACAGGTACTGATGAGTTTTTTGAAATATATTGTATAAGTGCTTCTCCACCTCTTGGTACGATAAGATCAACATATTTATCCATAGTGATAAGTTTTGCAACCCCTTCTCTTGATGAGTCCGGCAAAAGTGATACTATCTCTTTTGGAAGATCATTATTTATAAGAACTTCTCTTAAAACTTCAGCTATTATATTATTTGAATACTGTGCTTCTTTACCACCTTTTAATACGCATACATTACCGCTTTTAAAACAAAGCGCAGCAGTGTCACTTGTAACATTCGGTCTACTTTCATAGATGATACCGATTACACCTATTGGTACTGATACTTTTTCTATTTTTAGTCCATCATCTGTTATCCAGCCCTCAAGTATCTTACCTGTTGGTTCTTTTAGTGCAGCTATCTCTTCTATAGCTGTTGCCATAGCATACACCCTTTTTTCATCAAGCATAAGTCTGTCTTTTAATGCACTGCTTAGATTATTCAGTTCGGCTGCTGACATATCTTTTCTATTTTGGGCTTCTATTTTTTCACAATTATCTCTTAAAGCTTGTGCCATTTGGTGCAGTATCTTGTTCTTTTTCTTAGAACTTAGTTGAGATACAATTCTACTTGACTCTTTTGCTTTTGTTAAAAATTCTTCCATTATTTACCTCCTATTTTTGTGTTATTTTAAAAGCAGCTTCTACTGCTTTTATACAAGCGTTTCTAACACCGTTTTCTTCAAGTGCGGCATATCCTGCAGCCGTAGTTCCACCGGGACTCATCACACCGTCTTTTAGTAAAGAAGCATTGGTTGTACCGATCAATTCTCCAAATCCTTTAAAAAGACCGTTGGCTACATTGATTGCATCAGTTCTTTTCATCCCTTGTTTAACGGCACCGTCACACAGTGCTTCATGGATAAGTGCCAAATATGCAGGACCGCTTCCTGCAACTGCTGTAGCTATATCTATCTCTTTTTCGCTGTCAAGCCACACTGTTTGACCGATTGAACTAAACAATTCCAAAGCTTCCTCTTTTATCTCAATATCGCCCGTTATTGTTGTCAAAGACTCACTCACGCTTGCACAAAGGTTGGGCATTGTTCTTACTGTGTATTTTGATTTTATATTATCTTTTAAAGTAGATAAAGTTGATCCTGCCAAAACTGAATAAAGATTCTGAGCCACACCTGTTATCTTTGCACCGACACTTTGAATGTTTGCAGGCTTCACACAAACTATTATATTCTTATTATTTATATCAAAATTATCAAGGAGATGTTTATCTATTGATTTTCCAAGCTCTTTTTCAAATCTGTCTAAAGACTCTATAGATCTACCCACTACTTCAATTCTTTTTATATCTTTTAAACCTTTGGCAATTGATAGCGCCATATTGCCGTTGCCTATAAATGTTATTGTATTTTCCATAATTTTCCCAAAAAAAAAGGCAACTTAAAAGCTGCCTTTTATAAAATTTATTTTACCAGATCGGCAAACTCTTTAAAGACATATTTACTCTCATGCGGTCCCGGACTAGCTTCAGGATGATGCTGAACTGAGAATATAGGCTTGTTATTGTATTTTACACCCTCTATTGTGTTATCAAATAGATTTTCATGTGTTACGACTGCAATATCTTTGATAGAATCAGGTACGTTATAGTTATGGTTTTGTGCTGTTATCTCAACTACTCTCTCATTGTTCATTACTGGATGATTTCCACCGTGCTGACCAAATGGGAGTTTAAAGGTATCATGACCGTGAGCTATACTTAACATCTGATGACCAAGACAAATAGCAAACATAGGGATATTTTTATCTATAAGTTTCTGTACCTGCTCTTTCTCTTTAGTTAATGTTAAAGGATCTCCCGGACCGTTACTTAAAAATACTCCGCCTATCTCACCTTTTTCAAATCTAGAAACCAACTCGTCACCGTTAAAATCACTAGGGATAACTTCCACTTCAAGACCTGATGATACAAGTTCATTTAAGATATTTCTTTTTACACCAAAGTCAACTACTACAACTTTTTTATCACTCATTACAGCTTTGTCATATGACATAGTAGCCATATTCCAGCTACCTGTTTTATGAACATAAGTCTCTTTTGTACTTACTTGCTCGATGTAGTTTATATCTTCTATTCTAGGGCTTTTTTCCAACTGTAATTTCAACTCTTCTTTATCGGAAATTTCAGTAGAAGCTATCATCATCATGGCACCCTCATCTCTAATCATTTTTGTAAGATATCTTGTATCTATATCACAAATTCCAAGTGTTCCGTTTTGTTGTAACAGTTCACTTAAACTTTGCTGGGCTCTAAAGTTAGAATAATCTTCATTGTAGTTTCTTACAAAAACACCTTTACAGTGTGCTAGTTTGCTTTCACTGTCGTTATCATTTACACCTACATTTCCAATCTCAGGAGCAGTAAAAGTGATAAACTGACCTGCATAGCTTGGATCAGTGATTATCTCTTGATACCCTGTCATAGAGGTGTTAAATACTATTTCACCAACCGATGTACCGGTACTTCCAAAAGATTTACCCATAAGGTATGTACCGTTTTCTAAATATATATATACGTTTGTCATTATAAAAGTCCCTTTCTTACTAGTTCTTCTTCATAAAGTCTGTTAAATACAAGATCGTAATCCTCAGTTCCAGGTATCAGTTTTCTTTTGTAGTTCTTGATCTTTTCATATGCTTCCGTATCTGCATCATCATAACCTTTCATAAATTCACCGATACTGTTAGCTATAATATTTTTTACTTGATTGTCATTAACTTCAAAGTGAATAAAATCCTCTTCATATAAAAAGTCCATGATCTTATGAGCGATATTTGAAAATCTATCCTCAAAATTCAAATTTACACCATATTCATTTGCCATTCTTTTTTTTGTCATCCAAAATAACTGTCTGTAGTCGGCTTTATAAAATTCTATCTCATCCTCTTGGTTTTCAAGTATCTCTCTTACCTCTTCATCAAGCTCTATCTCTTTTTGGATATCTTCATTTAGTATATTTTCACAAATTTCCGTAATAGCTGCTCTATCTTTTCTTATCTCAATAAAATCTGTATTTATAAGATCTTTTGTAATCTTTCTTGCTATATAAGAGCTGTGTTGTTTTCTTAGTTTCATACTTCCTACTTCCTTCCAATTATCTCTTGGTATCTAATATTTTATATTTTATTTTTGGCTTTATACCTAAAAAGTGAACTTAGTCGCTTTTTTATATGACTTTATCGAATAATTGTATCTTCTCTCTCAGGGCTTGTTGAGATTATTCCCACTTTTGTTTTTGTTAACTCTTCAATTCTTTGGATATACTGTTTGGCAGTATCAGGCAGAGAATCAAACTCTCTGCAGCCAACAACACTGTCCCATCCGGATATCTCTTCGTATACGGGTTTTATATTATCCATATTAGACGGTACGTAATCAATTTGCTCACCGTTTAGATCATAAGCCACACATATTTTAATTGTTTCAAAACCGTCAAGTACATCAAGTTTCATTAGGGATAACTGATCACAACCGTTCAATCTACTTGCATGTCTAACACCCACAGCATCAAACCAACCACATCTTCTACCTCTACCCGTAGTTGTACCTACCTCTTTACCTACATCTGCCATAGTTTCACCTGCACCTGTAAAGTCCTCAGTAGGGAACGGTCCGTTTCCAACTCTTGTAGTATATGCTTTTACAATACCTGTTACTACCCCTATATCTTTTGGAGAGATACCAAGCCCCGTACATGCACCCGCACTCACTGTTGCCGATGATGTAACATATGGATATGTACCGTGATCAATATCAAGAAGAGTACCTTGAGCACCCTCTAGAAGTATTTTTTTATTATCTTCTAATGCTTTCCAGATCATATTAGTCGTATTTGTAATAAATACAGCCAATTTTTCATTATATGCTTTTAATTCACTTAAAAGTTCTGTTTCATTTGGTGTAGCTACGTCAAGGGCATCAAAGATCACCTTGTTCTCGTTAAAATATCCCATTATATCTTTAGATAGCTTTTCCGGATTTAAAAGTGCTTCTGCTCTTTGACCTATCCTATTGATCTTATCAGCATATGCAGGTCCAATCCCTTTTCCTGTAGTACCAATAGCATTGTCACCTTTTAGCTTTTCCCTAGCTTGATCAATTAAACTATGGTACGGTAAATTTAAGTGTGCTTTATCAGAGATAAATAGTCTACCTTCAAGGTTTTCAAACTGTTCCATCTCTTTGATAATCGACTCAGGATTTACAACAACACCGTTACCGATAACATTGATAGCTTTTGGATTCAAAATACCTGAAGGTATTAGGTGTAGTGCATATCTTACACCGTCAACCCAAATCGTATGACCCGCATTGTGTCCACCCTGGCTTCTACAAACCATATCATACTCTTGAGCTAGTTTATCAACTATCTTACCTTTTCCTTCATCACCCCATTGAATTCCAACTATTACATCAGCTCTACTCATACTACTTTCCTTCTAAAACTTTTAATAAATTATCTGTATATAATGCAAAACCTTGCGAATTTAAGCCGTTGCTTTTATATCCGCCCCCTTTTGCAATTGTTCTGTTTCCGTCAATTACTCTATAATATAGATCATCGTAATATTTCATACTACTGTAATATACAGGTGAAATATTTACATTTTTATACTCTACTTCTTTTGCAATATCTATCAGCTTTTGACACTCATCTTTTAGCACGTCAGGTATAATATCCATTAAGGATATAAGATCATTTGCTGTTTCAACCTTTATAAGACTTGTTAACCAAGCAATATTAAGATCAAAAAGCTCACCTATCTCACCGTTTTTAAATAGATCAATATCAATATCCCACTGCTTAGAGATAATAAGCGGTATATTTATATTAGCTATTTGAACTAAAGCATCTATCTCTAATCTCTCCAATAGCTTTCCGTTAAGATTGATAATGTCACCTATATTATTGTGACCTATCCACTCTGCACCAATTTGATAAGTTTCATTCGCAGGATAGGTAAACACAGGTTGAATATAGAACCATTTTTTATGTTCAGTGGTTCTTCCTAATCTTTTTGTTATTATTCTTACCACATCCAAAGTACTGTCAGCCCTTAAAGCAACAGTATTGTTAGACTCGTCACTTAAAGTTATAAGTTCTTTTGAGTCATCAATACTTTGATGTTGAGAGTATGACAGATTTGGAGTTACTATCTCTTCAAAACCTTCATTCTGTAAAAAACTGCTTGCATTATTTTCAAGCTCTCTTTTATTTTTAGCGCTTTGACCAAAATAAAGTTTACCGCCGGTTGGTATTTCATGCTCGAATATCATTAGTTAAAGCTCGTTTCCATAAATATTTTGTTTGCCGTACCGTCAAACGTTCTAATATTCAACTCATCCAATGCTTTTTCAATGGCATTTACAGCCCATGCAGCTTCATAATCGCTTACAAGACCCATATGGTTTATTCTGAATATTTTACCTTTTAAGTGATCCTGACCACCTGCAATATTTAAGTCAAACTTCTCTTTTAAGAGCTTTCTAACTGCGTTTGACTCTTCACAGTATATCGTAGTCATAGCATTTGCCGGAGTTGTTGGGTAAACTTCAAGTCCTATTGCTTTTAAAGCTTCTCTTGTAGCTTTTGCCCTAAGTGCCGTTTGAGCATAAAGATTTTCAAAACCTATCTCTTTTAGTTTTCCTAAAATAGCTCCTAAACCGATAATAAGCGTAGTTGCCGCAGTATATGCCGTAGTGTTTGTTTTTTGTTTTTTAATTTCCAATGCAAGATTGAAGTAGTAACCTTTAGGTGATTCTTCTATCTTTGCAACGGCAGCATCACTGAATCCTATCATTGCAAGTCCAGGAGGAAGCATAAGTGCTTTTTGACTTCCCGTAATAAGTGCATCAATATTTGTGGTATCTATATTCTCAACACCGACTGCAGTAATACCGTCGGCAACTATAGAGATCTCACTGTTTATCTTTTTTACGGCTTTAGCTATAGCTTCTACAGGGTGTCTAAGTCCCCCTGCACTTTCACATACTTGGATAAAAATTGCATCTATCTCACTGTCGTTTTTAACAGCTTGTGTTATCTCTTCAACACTAGCTGGTGTATTCCACTCATGTTTTATCTCTATTGAGGGTATATTATGTGCTGCACATATTTTACCGAATCTGTCACCAAACTTTCCGCTGTTTATGGTTAAAGCTTTTTTTCTAGTAAGGTTTGTTACACACGCTTCCATAGCACCCGTACCGCTGGACGCAAGCATAACAGCTTCAGGCATATCAAACAATTCTAATAATAATTCTCTAGTATTTTTAAATATATTTTCAAATTCCGGTGTTCTGTGATGTAACGTCTCACCGCCCATTGCGGTTCTTACAAATTCCGGTACAGCTGTAGGACCTGGTGTTAAAAGCATAGCAATCCTTTAAAAAATTCATTATTTGGTAATGGATTATACCCTTTTAAAGCTTAAAATATTAAAATGATAATATATGTTTTGTTTAGTAAAGTTTTATATATAAGTTTTCACAACTTTTGCAAGATCTGTATTATTCAACGCACCGGATATTCTTTCTACTTCAATACCGTTTTTAAATACAATGATTGTGGGTATGCTTTGTATACCGAAACGTTGTGCAAGTTGCTGCTGATCTTCGGTATTGACTTTTGCAAATAGTGCCTTTAAAGGAAACTCTTTAGCAGTACTTTCAAAAACAGGTGACATCATCTTGCAAGGTCCGCACCAAGGTGCCCAAAAATCAACAATCACCGGTATTTCACTATTAACAATTACTTCATCAAAATTCATGCTGTTTAACTCCAAAGGCTTTGTATCTAGCAAAGACATTTTACAACTTCCACAGTTAGCCTTTTTATAATTATCTTTTTTAGGAACATTGTTTACATTTAAACAATGGGGACAAACTACTTTCATCAAGTTACTCCTTATATATTATTTTTGTTTAGAACCAAGTTTTGATTTTTTGTAAGATAGATACTTTGTACCGATACTATGATCCTTACTTGCTGTTTTAAAGTTCTCATTTTTTGTAAGTTTATTGATGATCTTCTCCATAGATTTAATATTTTTTAGATCCAGCTCCTCTTCTAGTTCTCCATATTTTCGTATCAAGAAATCAAATGCAAAGCAATACTCATATCCTTGCTTCCCCTTGCCGTTTAACAATTTCTTAATAAATATCCAATTTGAAAAAATTGAACTCCATGCTCTTTTAAGATCACTGCTTTTACATAAATTTAAAATGATCTGTCTCCATTTATAAAGAGAGATATATGCCTGGTGACTTTCCCACAATTCATTTATCCACCAGTCTTCATACCTAGGAAGCCCACTAAACACTTTTATCTTCTCTTTATTTCTCTTGGCTATCTCATTCTCTTTTTCGATATTCTCTTTTATATTTGTTATAAGTACATGAAAATGTAAAACCAGTATAGGTATTCGGAAGTTTAATAGCTCAAGTTGCTTTATATCTTGTTGTTGTATATCTTTTAAAAGCGTTTCAAATTCATTTCTAATCTCTGATAGTTTATCCTCCATCCCTTCATGTAATGTCAGATTAAGCTCAATCGATTTTTCCGCTATATCAAAAAGAATATCATCCTCAAATTGAATATCTTCAGGAAGCTCATCCATAATAAGAGCAGCTTCAACTTTTTCATCGTTTTTATGAACTATATCTCTTTTCAGTCTTACCTTCTGCCAATGAAAATAGTTTTTCCTTCTTATAGCCTCTTCTATTCTCTCCTGCTCTTCCAGTTCTTTTAAATCTTTTGCCAACAGTTCATCCAGCTGTTCCCTGTGTTTTGTATAATTTTCATTGCACTCTTCCAAACTAGCTTCCGCAGATGCCTTTGCCAAAGAAGTTAACTTGTTTTCGCCGGACTCATGATCTGACAACTGTCTTTTTAATAGACCAAGTCTTTTCTCTTCTTCTTTTATAAGTGTTTCTAAAGCAATGATAGCTTTCATGATTCAACCTTTTAATTGAGCATAATGATCAAATTATTTTATAATTGTATATTATACATATTTAAAAATAAACTTATCTTTAAAATCTATTTTTGTTTCGCCGCCATTTTTTAAAGAGCCGAACAAAATCTCGTCACTAAGGGGCTCTTTAATGTATTCGTTTATAACTCTTTGCAATGGTCTTGCACCCATAAGTTTGTCGTATCCAAGTCTAGCAAGCTCTTTTTTTGCTTTTAAAGATATAGTTATTTTTATATTTTTATCTGCTAGTTGAAGCTCAAGATCTTTTATAAATTTAGAAACAATTTTTACAATTATATCTTCTTTTAAAGGTACAAATTTAACAGTAGCATCCAACCTGTTTCTAAATTCAGGAGCAAAAAACTTTTTTACAGCCTTATCTTCATTTAGTGAATCATCTTTAGCAAATCCCATAATATTTGACTGTGTAGCTCCAAGATTGGATGTCATAATAAGTATAACATTTTGAAAATCTGCTTTTGTACCGTTGTTATCGGTTAATGTTGCATTATCCATAACCTGAAGTAGTATAGACATAAGATCCGGGTGTGCTTTTTCTATCTCGTCCAAAAGAAGTACCGTATGGGGATGTTTTTTTATAGATTCAGTTAAAAGTCCACCTTTTTCATATCCCACATACCCAGCAGGTGCACCTATAAGCCTGCTTACCGTATGAGCTTCACCGTACTCGGACATATCAAATCTTTCAAAATGAACACCCATAACATTGGCTAGCTCTTTGGCAACTTCAGTTTTACCCACACCCGTACTTCCCGTAAACAGGAAACTTCCCACAGGCTTATTGTCAAGACCCATACCTGATCTGTTTATCTTTATTGCTTTTACTACAGTTTCTATAGCCTCATCTTGACCGAATACCCTTTTTTGAAGATTCTTTTCCATATTTTTCAATAAAGAAAGGTCAGATTTAGTAGCTGTTTTAGCTGGTATATTTGCCATACTAGCTACTGTAGCTTCCACATCAGATTCTGTTATCTTGACAGTTTTTTCACTTTTATTTTTTAATTTAACCGTTGCCGCAACTTCGTCTATCACATCAATTGCACTATCAGGCAAAAATCTGTCATTGATAAACTTCTTACTAAGTTCTACTGAGAGTCTAATACTCTGGGGTGTATATTTTACACCGTGGAACTGTTCATATTTATCTTTCAATCCCTCAAGTATAGTGACACAGTCCTCAATATTAGGTTCTTTTACTTCAACTTTTGCAAATCTTCTGCTAAACGCTTTATCTTTACCAAAATCATTTCTATACTCTTCATAAGTTGTTGCACCTATTACCCTTAACTTACCGCTTGAAAGCATCGGTTTTAAGATATTGGATGCATCCATTGCACTGTTTCCAACACTTCCTGCACCTACAACCGTATGTATCTCATCTATAAAAAGTATGGCATTTTTTTTCTTGCTTACCTCTTTTAATACAGCTTTTAGTTTTTTCTCAAAATCACCTCTGTATTTGGTCCCTGCTAGCATAGATCCCATATCAAGAGAGTATACTTTTGAATCTTTTAAAAAATCAGGTACTTTTTCATTTGCTATTTCAAGAGCGAGTCCTTCTGCAATAGCTGTTTTACCCACGCCTGTTTCACCAAGTAAAATAGGATTGTTCTTTTTTCTTCTAGCAAGTATCTCTATCACTCTTGCTATCTCTTTTTCTCTTCCTATTACAGGATCTATATTTCCCTCTTTTGCAACACTTACAAGCTCTACACTATTTTCCGCAAGAGGCGTCTCTTTTTGATCTTTTTTCTTCTGCTTTACTTCAAGCTCTTCAAAGTCTATCTCATCTTCATCAAGATCCTCTATCTCTTCTAGACTATCTCCATGGCTTATCTCTTCAAGTATATCAACTCTTTCCAGCCCCTGCTGTTTTAAAAGATAAGTACTGTAAGCTTTTTCATCTTTTAATATATAAACAAACATATCCTCTACAGTTGCTTCACCTTTACCTGAAAGCTGACAATGGGTAACCATATGCTCAATTGTTTTTGAGAGAGTAACACTCTCCATTGGGTCATCATTTTGAAACTCTTTTGGTAGTTTTGGTACATTTTTAAGGATATACTCTTTTAGTTTTTCAATTACAAGTTCAGGGTCAATACCAAGATCTGCTAAAAGCTTTATAATTGAATTCTCTTTTAAAAGATATACAAAAACATGTTCAACTGTTATATACTCATGATTATTTGCCCTTGCATAATTAACAGACAAACCAAATACTTTTTGAAGCTCTTTACTTATCATCACTACTCCTCTTGGGCAATTGCTTTTAAAGGGAAGCCTGCTTTTCTTGCCATTGTTTTTACCTGTGCTACTTTTGTAAACGCTATCTCATGAGTATATACTCCACATATAGCTCTTCCGTTATTGTGAACATCTAGCATTATCTTCTCTGATTCATCAAGTGTTTTTCTAAAAACTTTCATCAATACTTCCATAACAAAGTCCATTGTTGAAAAGTCATCATTTAAAAGAAATACTTTATATTTTTTCGGTTCTTCAAGATCCAACTCTTCATCTAACTCATATTCATAACTTGCCAATATCAATCCCTCATATTATTTTTTAAGTATACTATCTCATCTAAGTGGTTTATTTTATAGGAATAAACTTTACTAAAACCTAAACTCTCACATTCAAATTTTTTATCAAAGTTTTTCTTGTGCGATACAAACAAAATTAGATAATCACATAATTGCTTTACTGATTCAAGCATCTTATAGCCGCCCTCGACCATAACAAAATTTTTTTGATCAATTATATCTAATTTATTTACTATATCAATATCTCTATTGGGAACCTTAAACAAAGGTATTGTTTCATCAAATTCTTTATTATGGGAATATATTAAAATATTGCAGGGTTTGTTAACTTTTGCATACCTTGCATCTAATGTAGGTCTGTCAACTCTTACAGTTTCTCCACCTATAACCATAAGATCTATTTTTGTTCTTATCTCATGTACCAACGATAAAGAATCTTTAGTAGTTATATATCCACCTGTAACACTACCGTCTTCTCTCATAGCCATTTTAAAAAAAACAAACTTGTCACTGTGCCATTTGGTAAATGGATATAATAAATTATCTGTTTGCTCTTTTAAAATACCGGTAACCACTTCTATTGAAGCCTTATTTAGTCTTTGTATGCCGCCGCTTGCTTGACTATTTGGGTCTAGCGTACCTATGTAAACTTTTTTAATCCCCACACTTTCCAATAACATTGCACATGCAGGTGTTTTTCCTGTATGGTTACAAGGTTCAAGTGTTACATATATTTCACACTCTTTAAAAAAGTTTTTATGATTTTTATATAGATAATTGTGGATACCAAATGAATCATCTATATCACTCAAAGGTGAATCTGGATACTCTTTTAGATAAGCGTCTTTTAAGGCAAGAACCTCTGCATGGGGCATACCCGCTTGCTTGTGTGCTTGTACACTTAGAACTGTCTCATTCTTTACTACACAAGCACCAACTGCAGGGTTTGGATATGTTAAAAGCTGATATTTCCAAGCTTCATCTATAGCCAATTTCATAAACTGGCTATGTTTATCTAACATAGTTTTTATTTATTCCAATTATAATAAGTTGAAGCTGAAAGGATATCCTCAAATTTTGTTTTTAACTCTTCACCTTGATCATTTTTGATTGTTATCACACCATCATCGGTAACATCTAATACTTTACCTTTTAAAGTTTCTGTTGAATACTCTTTTATTTTTACATTTTCTCCCACAGAAGCTTTAAAGTGAGAAAGTGTTTTTAACTTTCTTTCAATACCGGGACTGCTTACTTCAAGATTATATTCACCGCTAAAAGGCTCATGCAGATCCAGCAACGGTGATATCATTCTACTTACTTGTGTACACTTTTCTAGTGTTACACCGTCTTTTGAAGTGATAAATATTCTTAGTATATTTTTTTTATGTTCTTTTGTTGTTGCAATATCATACAACTCAACACCACAACCCTCAACTGCTAATTTTATAGCTTCTTCTAATTCCATTTGCATATTTATTCTTCCTCTTTATCATCTTTTGCAATTTTTGCAAATAGATCTTCAAGTCTTTTTTGCTTTTGAATATCTTCATCTTTAATAAATTCAAAGTTTGGACACTTGTACCAGCCTGTTGCATTTAAAATATATGATTTTATTCTTCCGTTTACTTTTCTTAATGCAATTCTTATTATTTTTAATTCAGTGTTGTCATAATCACTGCCGTCAAAATATACCTTTGCATCATATTTGCCGTTTTTACAATCCACATCTGTTATTGCCAGATTTCTTATCATTGGATCACTAAGCTGGCTTAGTGCTTCAGGGATAAGTTCTTTTAGAAGTGATTGTGTTCTTTGTAAGTTTATACTTTTGTTAGTCATTTTTTAACCTTTTATTAAAAGATTGAGTTATTAATATATACACTCTTCTTAATATAAGTTGATATTAAGTGTTTAAGAGTGCATGAGATTTTACTGAACCTGATGTGAAGATGTACTAAAGTACCTCGAACATCCAGTTCAGTGAAAGATTATGTGCTATTAAACTCTTAATCTATAGTTTGTTCTTCTTTGTGTTCTATGAATGTCTCTATGTAGTCATTAACTCTGATATCATTATAGCTCTCGAATATAATACCACACTCGTAACCGTTAGATACCTCTTTAACATCATCTTTAAATCTTTTCAACGATTTAATTGCTCCGGTGTATACAACAACACCGTCTCTAATGATTCTAGCCAGACCACCTCTAACAACTTTACCGTCAGTAACTTTAGTACCTGCAACAGTACCGATTTTAGGTACAACAAATGTTTCAAGAACTTGAGCTTGACCCGTATTCTCTTCAATAGTTACAGTACTCATCATACCGGATAATGTAGCTTTAATATCATCAATAAGTCCATAGATGATACTATATGTTTTTATCTCAATACCTTCAGCTTTTGCCTTAGTTTTAACAGAACCGGTAGGTCTTACGTTAAATCCAAGGATAATTGTATCATCGCTTGCACTTGCAAGTGCTACGTCAGCTTCAGTGATTCCACCTACACCTGATGAGATAATTTTTACTTTAACTTCATCATTTTTAATTGACTCTAATGAAGATTTAATAGCTTCCAGAGATCCACCTGCATCGGCTTTTAAGATAACAGGTAATGCTTTAATCTTACCTTCTGTAATAAGACCTGCCATCTCATCAAGTGAAACTTTAGTTGACTTACTAAGCTCTTTTGCTCTTGCATGTTCTGCTCTTGTTGTAGCGATTGCTTTTGCTTCAGCTGCTGTTTTTTGAGCTACTAAGTGCGAACCTGTCGGAGGAACATCATTTAGTCCTACAACCATACCTGTTTTACTAAGACCTAGTTCTTTTACTGATTTACCTTGATCATCAAGTAGTGCTTTTACTCTACCAAATGTAGTATCGGCAACAACATTATCACCAACTTTTAACGTACCGCTTTGAACAATAACAGTTGCAACGGCACCTCTACCTTTAACTTGTGAGGATTCTATAACAGTTGTTTTTGCTAAGGCTGTAGGATCAGCTTCAAGCTCAAGAAGTTCAGACTGAATAAGGATATTTTCAAGAAGTTCCTCTATACCCGTACCTGTATGTGCCGATACCGGAATAAATTCAATATCTCCACCCCAGTCAACTGGAGTCATCTCATGTTCAGCCATACCTGCTTTTACCATATCGATATTAGCAGTTTCTTTATCCATTTTATTAACTGCCACTATAATAGGAGCACCGCTCTCTTTAGCAGCTTTTATAGACTCGATAGTTTGAGGTTTTACACCATCATCAGCAGCTACAACTATGATAATAATATCAGTAACACTTGCACCTCTTCTTCTCATAGAACTAAACGCTTCATGTCCAGGGGTATCAACAAATGTGATATCTTGTCCATTCTTTTCAACAGTATATGCTGAGATGTGCTGAGTAATCCCGCCGGCTTCACCGGCTGCTACTCTTGAACTTCTGATCTTGTCAAGTAATGAAGTTTTACCATGATCAACGTGACCCATAATTGTTACAACAGGAGGTCTTGTGGTATAGTTAGTTTTATCTATCTCCTCTTCTTGGTAATCTTCAACATAGTTTACATCTTCAAGTTCGTCTTTTACAGTAATATTAATACCGTACTCTTCACCAAGTATCTCAATCTCGTCTGCACCTAAGAAGTCATTTTTAGTAACCATCATACCAAGCATAAACAGTTTTCCTATAACATCCCCTGCAGTTTTTCCGATCTTTTCAGCAAACTCATAAACTCTACACTCTTCAGGAATAGTTACATCGGTAATTACTACTTCGTCTTGTTTTTTAATATATTTCTTCTTTTTACTTTTTCTTTTAAGACCTCTTGGAGCATTACCGAAAGCACTTGGTTTTGGTGTTCTTAATGCTTTTGGTTTTGGTGTTTCTTGTAGGAATTTTGAAGTTTCCATTAGACCCATATCTAATAAAACAACCTCTTCACCCATAATTGAATCATCAGTTGTCTTAAAGTCATTATTAGCAGTTTCTACTTTTAGTTTTCTACCATGGTCATGAGCTTTTGCGGCCGTTTTTGATTTTTGTTTCTTCGCTTTTGGCTGATAACCCTCTTTAAGCTCAGGCTTATCTCCGAATAATTCACTCATTGATGCCATTTTTTGTTTCTTACCGTTCTCTGTACTTGTTACGGCAGCATTAGACTTTGGTCTTTTCTTCTTAACAATTGTAAGTCCTCTTTTTTTAAGAGTAACTTTTGGCATTTCATCTTTTTCTTCTGATGCTGCAGCCGGCTTTGTTTTTAGAGGCTCAGGTTTTTTCTCGGGAATAACTTCAGTTTTCTTTTTAACTATTTTAAGCTCTTTTTTAGGCTCCGGTTTCTTTGGTACTTCAACCTCTGCCGGCTTCTTTGTTTTTACTTCAGATTCTTTTACTTCAGTTTTTTCAGACTTCACGTCTTCTTTTTTCTCAGTTTTGTTAGCAGGCTTCTTCTTTTCAGGTTCTTCAACTTTATCTAAAAGTTTACTTTTACCTGTTACGATAAATTCCGTTATCGCTTCTGCTTGTTCAAATGAAACTGTAGATTGAGGCGATTTTAAAACAATTGACAATTCCGCTGCTTTTTTGATCACTTCCGTGCTTGTTGCACCGGCTTCGTCTGCTATTTCAAAAACCCTTACTTTATCTTCCATTCGCTAATATCTCCTTCAATTGTCCAATATAATCATCTTTATTTTTACATTGTCTATATAGTGCTTTTTCAAGTTTTTTAATGTGGTTGATACAATCATCGCACACATAAAAACTTCTTCCGACACCCGTAAATTTTTCTAACTTTTTGTCTATACATTGCATTTGGTTCAATAGTTTTTTATCAAACTTGCCCCTGCAGCATATACACGTTCTTATTGGTATTTTCAACATTGTATCCAAATAATACTTAATCTTCTACAATCACGCCGGTATTATCAAATTCAGATGAAAATATCTTAAAATGCGGAAAATGCTCCTGTAATTTCTTAACTAACCTTTGTGCATCTTTTGCATATACCATATTAAAAAATGATGAACCGCTACCTGATAATGTACTCATTAATGCACCGTTTCTCAATGCAGTTTTTTGCACGGCAAACAGTTCAGGCATCTGTTTCATTCTGTAATATTGGTGAAATCTATCCTTGGAAGCTTTTTTTAACATTCTCCAATCCTCTGTCATAAATGCGGCAGTTAGTAATGAACTGTGAGATACATTAAATACAGCATCCTCTTTAGAATATTTAAAAGGAAGTGTTTTTCTTGACATATTTGTAGAGATAGGTCTGTTTGGTATAACCATAACCGCTTTTAAGTTCTTAGGTATATCTTTCCTTATATAAAATACTTCATTTTCATTTATTGTAGATACTGTAAATCCACCCATAACTGCAGGTGTGATATTATCAGGGTGTGATTCGTAACTAAGTGCCAGATTTAACAGTTTTTTATTATCTATGTTAATACCCGCTATTGCATATGCAGAAGCTATGGCACTTATTATAACGGCACTGCTGCTTCCCAAACCTCTTGATAACGGTATCTCATTTGTAAATTCAAATCTAAATTGCTGTTTGTTAGTATTTAAATTTTGATAAAAATCATTAAACGTAGATATGAACATATTGTTATCTTTTAGTTTAGGGTTGTCTGCTCCCTCACCTCGTAACGAAACACTGTGAAATTTTGAAGGTTTTATAACAACCTGATTTCTTATATTCAATGCCAAACCAAGTGTATCAAATCCAGGTCCTAGATTTGCACTTGTAGCAGGTACGCTTATTTTCATTTAATTCCTTATTTAGTTTACCGCAGGTAGATCATAGCTAGGTAAACTGTTATTATCAAAAAAAGATCTATCTAAAAGTTCAGGTATTTTAAAATCTTTTATAATCTCATTTTCTTCTAAAAATCTTATAGCTATTCTATCATTTTTGTCATTAAAAAAATATTTTTTTCCCAATGCCTTTATGGGACTGTTTTCATTAAAGTGGAATGCTTTTGCAGCTTCTAGAGGTATATCTTTTACTATAGATATTGTTTTTAAAAAAACATAAGCAACTTTTATAGACATATAGCTGCCGGGACCGTTAGTATAATATAATTTATCTATATCATACTTTTCAATTATTTCATCAAACATCAAAGGGAGTATATCACTGGTTTTACCCTCTTTTGAGATTGTATCTATTAATTTTGAATCCTCATATATCCCTATAAGCAGAGGTGATGCTATTGGTATTACCAAAATATTTACACTTTTTTTCATATGTTTATTTATACCTTGGCGTATGCTTTTTGAAGTTCTTTTGCTTCAACCTCAATATCTTCTAAGTCTACAATCTCATAATTATCAGCAGATTCCATAACTTTTTTTGTCAAAAGATGATTTAGATGATGGCTTCCTGCATGTGCGTTATATTCACCTATTACCGTGTAGCCTAAAAGAGACATATCGCCTATTGCATCAAGTATTTTATGCCTTACAAATTCGTCATCATACCTTAAACCCTCAGGGTTTAGTATCTTCTGATCATCTAAAACAATAGCATTTTCCAAGCTTCCCCCTTGTGCCAGCCCTATACTTCTTAAATATTGAACCTCATGTAAAAAACCAAAAGTTCTTGCACGGCTTATATTCTCTTTATAGTCCTCTATAGAGTAGTCAAATTTAAAACTTTGTTCCCCTATTGCCGGATGTTCAAAATCTATTGAGAAGTCATAAATTATATGATTTGAAGGTGTTAATCTTACATGTTTATGTTCCTGCTGTATCTCAACCGCTTTTTTAATAAGAAGAGCCTTTTTACTCTTTGTCTGTTCGGCTATTCCAACCTCATCAAGTAACATACAAAAACCTGCACTGCTTCCGTCAAGTATAGGAACCTCGTCATTATCAAGAATAACTCTTAGATTATCTATACCGTATGCATAGATAGCAGATAAAAGATGTTCTATAGTTGATATAACAACATCACCTTTCCCAATTACCGTAGCCATCTTTGTATCTATTACATACTCAGGTCTTAAAGGTATACTTACCGCCTCATCTGATCTGTAAAAAACAATACCCATATCATCATCTAAAGGTTCCAATATCATTTTTACAGGCACACCTTTATGAAGACCAATTCCAACAACCTCGATACTTCTTTTTATAGTTCTTTGTTTCATTATTTACCGTCTATTATTTTTTTACCGTTATTAAGTATATCCGTTATTCTTGTTTTTATCCAATTCTTATCCATCCACTCTATTGGATTTACCTCAAGACCCTGTGCTAAGATACCGAAATGCAGATGATCACCGAATACCGCTCCCGTTGAACCTGTATTTGCTATTTTTTGTCTACTGCTCACCTTATCGCCGACCGATACACTTTGTGAGCTGGTATGTGCATATAATGAACACAATCCAAGAGTATGATCTATTATTATTGTATTACCGTAAAGTCCTAGATAGTCTTTAAATACAACTTCACCCTCGTTTGATGTTCTTACTGTTGCTTTTTTCACACTTGCCCAGTCTATACCAAGATGCCAAGCTTCATTTATCTCTTTACCGTTTAAAGTGTATATTCTTCTCTCACCAAAATCAGCAACTCTTTTAGAACCTCTTAATCTCCTAAAAGGTTTTATTGAGAAATTCTCTACAAATCTACCCTCTATTGCTTTTTGTGCAACAGTTTCTATGGTATCTATATTCTTTTCTCTTAGATCTTTATTTGAATATATAAATATCTCTTCCAAACTTCCGGAAATATTTTCAAAACTCTGTTCTAAAACACTTACACTTACATTTTTAATAAATTTTTCTGAAAGTTTTATATTGTCAACTTTTACATTTGTACTTTGTATATAAAAAGGGATTTTTGTTATAGTTTTATTTTGGGCTTTGTCAACTGCAATTAAATTAACTTTTTTAAACTCTTCTATATCCATAGGCCAGCCGATTATTGCCGCATAATATCCTTTTTTGTAATAAGGAATAAGTTTAAATTTTTTTTCATTGTTGAAAGATATATAAGCATCCACAAGATTTTCATCCTCTACTTTTACTACAACAGCGGCACTCCCACCCCTTTTGATATATCTGGAATTTGAAAGTACATTTGCGGTGGGCTTTTTTGTATCGATATAAACTTTTATCTTTTTTACCGCTTTATTACCCTCAAGCATGTTCCATTTACTGTTGTCAACTGCCTCTATTTCTAAAAAGACATCTTTCCCTTTATAAAACATGTCAAGCTTAGGTGCACTAACCTCAACTTTTATATTCTTTTGAACATCACTGTATATCTCATGATTCAAGACTATACTTTTTTCACCGTCTTTAAATATAACCTTATAATATTTAAGTCCGCTTGCATCATCTATCTCTATATTTAATTTTGATTTTAAATTCCAGTGAATCTCTTCAGAAGAGCTTATAGTGGGTTTATCCTGTTCAAACATAGGAGATAAGTATAAATACCCGGCACCTGCAGCTACCAATAAAACTATAATAATAAACCCCGCTGCCGGGAACTTTGATCTTCTACTTTGAAATGTCAAAAAAATATCCTTTTATATAATATTTTTACATTTTAACATAATTTTATTTAGTCCTTATAAAGTTTTAGAGTTAACTTTTAAGTAATCCTTCTAATTTACTCTTCTATTACATTCTTTTTCTTAATCTCAAGCTTGTTATATTGACTTTTTGTTGTAGAATTTTTCTTTTTACCTTCACCTTCAAAAATACCATTTTACTCTACACTTAGTTCCTCGTAGTGTATTTACATTATATAATTTTGTAGAGTTAGTATCAGAAACTGTGAGTATCAATCTATTCTTCATTACTAAGCCCTAAATTGTTTTAAAAAACTTTCAACAACGCTAAAAGATCCAAAAACTAAATACTCTTCATCTTTATCTATCTTATCCATATTAAAATTTTTATACTCTATACCCAAAATATCCATTACCTTTTCAAGATCTTTTCTATCAACAATCCTCTCATCGTCACACTTTATTATATGCACCTCTTTTATAACAGGCATTAAGATAGTTAATATCTCTTTATAGTTTTTATCTTTATAACTGTTGTATACAAGTATCGACTTTTTTTCTTTTTTTCCCAACTGCTTACATATCTCATTTGCAGCAAGTCTATTATGACCTACGTCTAATATTATATTCTCTTGAAGTTTATGAAATCTACCTTCAAGTTTCGGTAATTGAAAATTGTCTGCTTCAAAGCCCAAAAATTTTAAAGCACTAAAAGAAAGCTTTAGATTGTTTATTAAATATTGCGGGAGTTGATCTTTATACTTTGCGGTATCTATATGAAACTCTTCAATCTTTAAAATACTCTTTAAATTCTTAAATTGTTCTTCTATAACTCTATATACTTCTTTATTAATTTGATGTCCAATAATAAGATTGTTGTTACAGCTTCTTAATTTGGTTGCTGTTATCTCCTCTACGGTATCTCCAAGAAAGCTTTGATGGTCAAGATCTACTGTTGTTAATAAAGTAAGATCATTTGTTACTACATTTGTAGCATCAAATTCACCCCCTAGACCTGCTTCTAAAACAATATAATCTTTTTCGCTGCTTAGTACAAATGCCAGTAAAGTTGTATACTCAAAATATGTTAACTGTTCTAAATAGTTTGCAGGAAGTATCTGTTGTAATTTTTTATGTGCATAATTTAACTCTTTATTTGTACTATTTGAACCGTTTATCCAAATACGCTCATTAAAATCTATAATATGAGGAGAGCTGTAATGAACTACGGTTTTGTCAAGCTGAGTAAGAAAAGATGCCAAAAAACGTCCTGTCGTACCTTTACCGTTTGTTCCTATTAGATGTATCACATAGGGAAGTTTTATATGGGAAGATAAGATCTCATATGATTTATCTATAACATCATAATCTATCTTATCATAAAAGAGTGTTTTAGACTCAAGAAATTCGAAAACTGTTTTATTATCCGTCATTTTTGAAAAGTAGTTATAGCAATTTTGGAAAAAAGTTCCGATATTGCATTTTGTGTAGCTATTTTTATAGATTCATCTTTTTTATGCTCTGTTACAAAAGAATCATCATCCACCGTATAATCGTAATATTCACTCAAAGTCAGATTTTTACTGATATTATCTTTTTTATTTTTATATCTTAGGTTTATCTTTACACTGGTTCTGTATCTATTTACATATCCTTGAAGATCAGTCTGTAATGCTTTTTGTGATACGTTTTCCAGTTTTAAATATACAATTGTGTTTGCATCACTTCTCTTATCTACCAATGTGCTGTTAAATCTACTGATTACCAGTTCATTCATTGTATCTTTTATCAAAACTGCTTTTTGTGAGTTCTTTAATTCTATCTCAATATCCACATAAGTTGTATCTCCAAAAGCATCTTTTGAATAGTAAGATGCAGGCTTATAGCCGCATCCTGTAAACAATAAAGAGATATAGATAATAAATAGTGATAAAAAAACCGATCTTATATTCAAGTCTACCCTTTTACTACTATATTCACAAGTTTATTTGGTACGACTATCTCTTTTATTATCTCTTTACCTGCACACCATTTTTCAAAAATATCACTTTGCTTTGCAAGTTCAAGTATCTCATCTTTTGTAGCAGTAGGGGAAACCTCTATCTCACCTCTTCTTTTACCGTTAACCGTAACAGCCAAGGCTATTGAATCTTGCACAAACACCTCCTCTTTTAGCTCAATTGTTTTCTCAAAGTTTGCCAGTGCAAAAAGCTTGTTGCTAAGTTCCCAACATGTATGTGGGATAACAGGCTCCAAGATATTTGTCATAATAAAGTAACCCTCAAGCCATATAGTTTCATTATCTTGCTTATTAAGTGCATTTAAAGCTTCCATACATGATGCGATTAGAGTATTGAAGGCAAATGTTTTATTCATAACTTCATCTGCTTTTTGTAAAGCTTCGTATACTTTCTTTCTGGCTTCTTTTTCATCTTTACTTAAAGTTGAATGATCGATTCTTTCTATCAATGAAGCATTTGAACCTTCACATTTAGAGCTTGATTCATAGAATCTTCTAATAAATTTAAATGCACCCTCGACGGCACTGTCATTCCACTCAAGCTCTTTTGTAGGAGGCGCAGCAAACATCATAAACAATCTTGCAGTATCTGCACCGTATTTAGATACGATTGCATCCGGGTCTACTACATTTCCTTTAGATTTTGACATCTTTGCACCGTCTTTTAAAACCATCCCTTGCGTAAGGAGATTTTTAAAAGGTTCTGCGGAGCTTGTATATCCAAGTGAGTTAAGAGCTTTTGTAAAGAATCTTGCATATAAAAGGTGTAAAATAGCGTGTTCTATTCCACCTATATATTGATCTACATCCATCCAGTAGTCACTATCCTCTTTACTTATACCCACATCATTCCATTTAGATGGATTTGTTGCATATCTTAAATGGTACCACGATGACTGTACAAAAGTATCTAAAGTATCAGTTTCTCTTACAGCATCTGCCCCACACTTTGGACAGCTGCAGTGTTTCCACGTAGGGTGGTTGTCAAGAGGGTTACCCTCTCCTGTTATCTCAACATCTTCCGGAAGTGCAACTGGAAGGTTTTCTATTTTCTCCGGGACTATCCCACACTCTTTACAGTGTACAAAAGGTATTGGTGCTCCCCAGTATCTCTGACGCGATACACCCCAGTCTCTAAGCTTGTAGTTTACTTTTCTTTTACCCAGTTCATTTTTCTCAAAATACTCTATGATAATATCTTTTGCAGTGCTGTTCTTCATATCGTTAAACTCTTCACTGTCTACAAGGATACCCTCACCTGTGTATGCTTCTTCAAGTTCAATAATACCCTCAACGGTATCAATAACTATTTTTATATCAAGACCATATTTACTTGCAAATTCAAAATCTCTTTGGTCGTGTGCAGGTACAGCCATAACTGCACCTCCACCGTATGAAGCCAGTACAAAATTAGCAACCCATACAGAAACCTCTTTACCCGTAAGAGGGTGAACTACTGTGATCTCAAGGTCAAGACCCTCTTTATCTTCAGTAGCTCTTTCTCTCTCACCTACTTTTTGCATAGCTTCTATTGCCGCTATCTTCTCATCAGATACAAGTTTGTTTTGAACAATATATTTTACTATCTCATGCTCAGGTGCCAGTGCAGAATAGGATACTCCGTAAACAGTATCAGGTCTAGTTGTAAATACAGTATATTTATCAAAACAATCTCCAAGCTTTTCTTTAGAGGTCTCGCTTAAAGAGAATTCAAACTCCAATCCTGTACTTCTACCTATCCAGTTCTCCTGCATAGTTAAAACCTGAGAAGGCCATTTCCCCTCAAGTATTTTAAGGTCGTCTAAAAGAGTCTGAGCATATTTTGTGATAGCAACATAATATCCAGGCATCTCTTTTTGTTCAACTTCATTGTCACATCTCCAACAACAACCCTCTTCAACCTGCTCGTTAGCTAAAACAGTATGACAATCTTCACACCAGTTTACCGTTGTAGATTTTTGGTATAAAAGACCCTCTTCATACATCTTGATGATAAATTCCTGCTCCCACTTAGTGTAAAGTTCATCACTTGTAGCAAACTCTCTAGTTTTTGAAAAAGAAAGCCCAAGACCCTCAAGCTCTTTTCTCATATAATCTATATTTTCATATGTCCATTTTTTTGGATGAAGTTTATGCTTGATAGCCGCATTTTCTGCCGGCATACCAAAACTATCCCAACCAATCGGGTGTAGTACGTTAAAACCGTTTTTTCTAAAGTGTCTTGCAAAAGCATCACCTAAACAGTAGTTTCTAACGTGTCCCATATGTATTCTACCGCTTGGGTACGGGAACATACTTAGGATATATTTTTTATCCTTACCGCAGTCTTCATCCAAAGGCTCAAAACTATTGTTCTCATTCCAGTAGTTCTGCCACTTGCTTTCTATATCACTTGAGTTATATTGCATTATTAATAATCATCCTTATCTGAACTTTTTGCACTTTCGATCAATGCCAGTGCCACAGCAAATGTATTTGCTACAACTGCACCAATTGCAAGACCTATAGCCATCTCTACATTGTCTGTAAATGTGTACACAATGAATGCAGGTATAAGATGGAGGTCTGCAACTAATGAACTAGCCAACAGTTCTGCTGCCAATAAGTTTCTAACACCGATCTTTAATATCGTAGATATTACGTTTACACCCGCAGCCACAAATAATGCCACCGCATTATGATCATATAAGAACCCGGCCGTAGTGGTCAAACTCATCAATGAAAAGAATATATATATTACCTTACCCCAATCCATCTTGTACCTCTTTGTAGTTTATTTACTTAAAATGCTGATATTATAGTTAAATATTGGTTATATTGGGGTTAAGAGGTTAAAATAAGAATTTAAAAGTGAATAAAATACACTTACTTTTCCACTAGTAGAAGTATTAATTATATAATAGATATAAGTAAACTAATATTTAAATTGATATCGATTTTATTGTGTACTAATTAACAAGTGTCTCTATAGAGTTTTTATACTCTTTTAAAAGTTCAGTAAGGTGTTTAGCCCAAAGATCTTTAAATTCATTTAAAAGTTTTTTATCATTATATAGCTTTTGATCATTAAAGATAAAAAATATATATCTGCTAATTGTTGCATAAAATTTTTCATAAAATACTTTTATTGTTGTGTGATCAGTAGCCATAACATTATAAAATGTTTTATCTGTTTTCTCTTTTAATTGATAGTAATCTTTAATTTTGTTCTTTTGTATCTTGTTTATATATAATATAAATTCATCTACAAATACTATCTCTTGATTTATAAGTTCTTTTTCTTTATTGTTTAATTTAAATTCAGAAATCTTATCAAAATTATTTTTTATTTGTTTTTTCAATAACTCTTTATCTATGTCAGGATAATCAAATTTCAAGGTATTGATATCTGTTGGTATAGTATCAGCAAAAAAGACACCGTCTTGGCTTAAATTATAAATATTTTGATACTCTTTTTTAAACTGTTTGATTGCACCGGTATAATTAAAAATAGATCTGTAAAATTTATTTATTGTTTTTACCTGTGGTTTTAAGTTACCCTCTACCATAACTATATCATCTCTTATTTTATTACCGATATAAGAACTAACGTGAGTATTATTAGTTTCTTGATTTACAGAAAGATCCATCCCTATCATATATAAATTTTTTATCCTGAATAAAAGTAAAAGTTTAAATGTTACCTCTCCAATTGTAATACCGTCAATTATCAAATTATTCTCTTGAAATTGTGACAATGTTTCAAATGTATATAGATTTTTATCATCTTTACCACAAATTTCAAATACATTGTCATGTGTTGTTATTGAAAATAATTTGATAATTTTATCAAGTTCAACTTTTTTTATTGGACTTATTTGATTGTAAACCCATTTGTAGTGAGAATCAACAGAAGTGATTACATCAACATGAATACCGTTTTTATACAATAAGTCCAAAGTACCTGCAAGTGCAATTATTATAAATTTATTTTGATTAACTTTTATCCATTTTATATTTTTCTCTAAAGTTGGACCAGGACCTAAAAGCAATACATTTTCAACATTCAAAAGGTTACTATTTATCCTATTAAAGTTTATAGTTTTATATTGATTAAAATTGGCACTTGTCTTTTTTACAATCTCGTTTATAACTCTTCTATATGTAAATAAAAAAGGATTTTTTTCTAATAACTTTGCATTTATCTTATTAAAGTATCTGTCAACATTTACATTGGTCGATGAATATTTTAGTAAGATATTCTGAGTATATGAATTTTGAAAAAAGATATCATATTTTTGTGTAAAATTACTTTCATTATCCATAATTGAAAATACTACAGTTCTTCCGTTATTTATAAACTCTGTATAGTCACAAAGAAATAATGACAATCTAAATATCTCAAGATTTTCTTCACAAATAAAATAGTTTTTTGCACCAATTTTATTTACAATATCATTTATATGTATACCGTGTAAAGTTCCGACAAATAAAAATTTATCAAACTCTTTTATTTTTTTATCATTATTCTTATATATACTCTCTTTAAAAATAGAAGTATACCTGGAGATATCATCTGCAATAAGATTTTTATTTATTTTTAGTTCATCTAAAGGGTCATCTAGTTGAACCCTCTCTGGACTATCAAACATATGAAAGTTCATTGTAGCAAATAGATTATTTGTATCAAAAGAGGTATTCTCAACCATATACTTTTGCCACAATGAAGGCTTTCGGTTTAGAATATATGTTTTTGTAATATTATCGTATATATCAAATGTTGAGTTCTCTTCAATATAGCTAAGGTCATAACGCTGAGGAAGTTTTTTAGTTCTTAATGCTTCAGAAATCATCTCAAGTCTATTAAATAAATCTAAATCATATGATTTTAAAAATCCTAGATTTTTCAAATATCTATCTAATATCTCCTGATGTATGTTTCCCCTACCCATTAATTTTAAACCATCCCCTGCTCAAATTGAGCTCTCATCCTATCCTTCTCTTTTTGTCTCTTCTCTTTTTCAGCTTCATTAGCTCTATAATTAGATATAGAGAAATTCAACTGTACTAAAAATGATGCTGCTATAAAGATAGAACTGTATGTTCCCACTACTACACCAATAAGAAGTGTAAAGCTGAACCCGCTTATGATCTCACCACCAAACAAGTACAGAGTCAATACAACAAAGAATGTTGTCAATGAGGTAAGTGTTGTTCTGCTTAAAGTGTTTGATACGGACTCATTTACCACTATGTTTAATTCTGACTCTTTGGATGTTGTTACACCTTCCCTAATTCTATCAAATACAATAATCGTATCATTTAGCGAGTAACCAAGGATCGTAAGTATCGCTGCTAGGATGTCAAGATTCACATCCACATTAAACAGCACTATTGCACCTAAGGCAATAGATATATCATGGATAAGTGCCAAGATTGATGCTATGGCAAATCTCCACTCAAACCTGTAAGATACATAAGCCAAGATAACCACAAGAGCTAAAGCTAGAGCACTTAAACCTTTTTCTTTTAAAGCATCTCCAACTTTTGGTCCTACCATATCTACTCTTCTTACTTCATACTCACCTGTAGGTTTTAATATATCTCTTATATCATCCCCTATATCTTTTCCCAATGTTGTTGTAGATGTGGGTATTCTGACTATTACTTCACTGTCACTTCCAAACTTTGTCACATTTGCTTTTTCAAATCTTTCGTCAGTTTTTAGAACATCTCTTATCTTGTCAATTGGTGCAGCTTGTTCATACTGAACCTGCACTAAAGTACCACCTGAGAAGTCAATACCGAGATTTAGTCCTTTGGTAAAAATAAGAATAAAAGACGCAACAACCAATACTGAAGACAAACCTAAAAACGGCAGCCTTTTTGCCATAAAATCATATGTGTTTCCTGATCTGAATATTTCCATTATTTAACTCCAAACCATTTGTTTAATCTCTTCTCTTTTACCATTTTTGGCATCAAAGCTTCATAGATACCGTGTGTTCCTAAAATAGCCGTAACCATTGATGCCAAAATACCTATACTAATAGTAATAGCAAAACCTTTTATAGGTCCTGTACCATATGCATAAAGTATCATAGCAACAAGCAAGGTGGTTATATTTGCATCTAAAATTGCACTCATTGCATTTTTATAACCATCCTCTATAGCTTTTGGTATAGAAGCACCTTTTTTTAACATCTCTCTTATTCTTTCTGAGATGATAACATTTGCATCAACAGCCATACCCACCGTTAATACGATACCTGCCATACCCGGAAGTGTCAAGGTAGCACCAAACATAGCCATAACTGCAATGATAATAAATATATTTGTGACAAGTGCAATATTAGCAACTACCCCTGCTATACCGTAATAGATAATCATAAAAATAACAACCAGAACAAATCCTGAAATAAGTGCTATCATAGATGCTTTGATACTATCTGCACCAAGACTTGGTCCAACACTTCTTTTCTCCAGCATAATTACAGGTGCAGGTAAAGCACCGCTTCTTAATGCTATGGCAATATTTCCAGCTTCACTTATTTCAAAGTTACCGCTGATTTGACCGCTTCCACCGCCTATTCTCTCCCTTATTACCGGGTCTGAGAATACTTTGCCGTCAAGCACGACAGCCAATCTTTTACCTATATTTTTAGATGTAAAGTCACCAAATACTTTTGCACCGAATGTACTTAAGGTAAAATTAATAATAGGCTGATTTGTCTGCTGATCAAAAGCAACTTGTGCATCAACAACTTCAGAACCCGTCAATATAGGTATCTGTTTTAAAAGATATTTGATCTGTGGATCATTTGTATCTTCTAAAATTACGTTACCCATATCTTGTGCATCTTCTGCTGTTAGATTATCAACTTGATCTGCTTTTAGCTCATCAACTGCCATAAGTTCAAGATTTGCAGGTTTTGCAATAAGTTCTCTTGCATTTTGCTCCTGCTCTTGTGTCTTAATTCCTGGAAGTTCAACAACAATGTCGCTTTTACCCTGTCTTGTTACAGAGGGTTCTGCCAAACCAAACTGATCAAGTCTGTTTCTAATAGTCTCAACTGCTTGAGATACAGCCATATCTTTTACAACTTTCACTTCCACTTCAGTTAGTCTTATTCGATAATGTAAAGTATGTTCTTTACTTATCTCTAAGCCTGTAATCTCCGAAAGCATTGTATCAAGCTTTGCAATTTCATCTTCATCAAGAAGCATAAAACTAAGCTCTTTCTCTTGTATGATAAGATCCTCTATAAGTATATCTTCATTGTCTGTAAAATATTTTACAGTTGCTGCAACTGATTTTATCTTACCCTCAACTGCTTTTTGAGTTTCAACACCCAAAAGCATATGAAGCCCACCTTGAAGATCAAGTCCTAAAGATATCTTTTTACCCTCATCAGTCTGCAAAAAAGAGGGGATAGAAAATACTATCCCGAATATAGTCACAAGCAAGAAGATAACTAGTCTATAATTAAAAAAACGCAATATATCTTTCCTTTAAGTTTTTACTCTTCCCACTTGCTTGCTACATAACTTTTTACAACTCTAACTGAGCTTCCGTCAGCTGTTTTAGTAGTTATAAAATTACCTTCAACTTTTGTGATCTCTAAAATAAGACCTCCGTTTGTTACAATCTTGTCACCTTTTTCAAGTGCTTCTATCATAGCTGCATGCTCTTTTTGCTGCTTTTGCTGCGGTTTGATAATAAGAAAATAGAATATCGCAAATAATACGATCAGGGGTAGTAGTGAACCAATTAAATCACCGTTCATGGTTAGTATCCTTTTAGTTAAAATTTATGTATTTTATCTAAATAATACTTATTGTATTAAGAAAATTCAGTACAAATTGTTAGAACTCTAAAGTTCCTTCAATAGTAAACTCAGCTTTTGAATCAAGCTCCGCATGACTTAAAACTGCTATATTTAAACCAAACTTCTCATATATCTCAGCTAATCTTCTTCTTAGACTTGGATCAACTATTATAGAAACTACCGAAACACCTTTGGATTCCACATATGCTATAAGTTCTCTTGTTTTTGTTACAAGGTTGTTTATCTCGCCTATACTCAACATAAGGTGACTTACACCGTGTTGTTCTTGAAGTTTACTTATAAAATCCTGTTCAAGTTCCGACTTTATAGTTATAATATG
Source organism: Campylobacterota bacterium (assembly GCA_034717895.1). Taxonomy (GTDB): domain Bacteria; phylum Campylobacterota; class Campylobacteria; order Campylobacterales; family Arcobacteraceae; genus JAIOSF01. The sequence continues at coordinate 52,689 of JAYEMD010000004.1, forward strand.
CAATGTGCCGTCAGTTGCCGTAAACTTATTTGTAATCAGTCTGAAAAGTTTTGATCTTACATGCTCTAAAAGAATATCAGGAGATTTTGTAAGTTCTGCTATATCTGACATAGCTTCTAGTATTGTTATCATATCTATAAGAGGTATATTTTCATGTAAAAGATCTTTACAAACTTTTAATAGTGCACCGTATGTGGTTACCTTCATAGCCTCATCAACAATAACAGGGAAATCCTCTTTTAGTCTGTCAATTATGTTTACCAGATCTTGTCTTGTTATAATATCTTCAGCATGTTTTTTTATAAGTTCTGATAGATGTGTAGATATAATTGTAGGAGCATCTACTACGGTAAACCCTTTATTTAATGCCTCATCTTTGTTCTCTTTTGCAATCCAGGTTGCATCAAGTCCAAATACTGGTTCTTTTACTTTTTTACCCTGTATTTTTGCACTTGCAATACCACCCATAGCTAAAAGCTTATTTAGTTCAACATTACCCTTTGCAATAGGTATTCTTTTTAAATTGAAACTATATTCATTCATATTCAATGTTGGATCATCACTAATTCTAATTTGGGGAATAACAAAACCAAGTTCGGAAGCTATTTTATTTCTAATACCTTTAATCTTATCAAGAAGTTCACTATCACCCTGAACAAGTTTTAACAACTGACTTCCAAGTTTAAGTTCAAGAACTTCAAGTTTCATTGTCTTATCAAGAGTTTGTTCCTCCGTAGGCATCGCAACTTCTTTTTTCTTATCTTGTTCTTTTGCAGTAGCTTCAAGCTGTGCTTTTTTCTTTTGTGCGATCTCATCACCTTTGATAAACCTTGTAAAAGCATTATCTTGGTCAGCCTCAACCATATAGACAATATAACCAACACCGCTTAACAATATTCCCATAAAAAAAAGTATTCCCGTAGGGAAACCTGGAACAAAGCCGAATAATAGTAATGCAATACCTGTTATTACAAGTGCTTTACTGTCTTTTACAAGCTGTGCTATGGTACCGCTTGCAAACTTCTCTTCATCTGTATTTGATCTTGTAATGATAATAGCAGTTGCCGTTGAGATAATAAGTGCCGGGATCTGGGCTACCAGTCCGTCACCGATTGTTAATATTGTATATATTTCAGAACTCTCTGCCGCTGTTAGATCATGCTGGAAAATACCAATCATCAATCCACCGACAAGGTTTACCAAGGTGATAATTATACCTGCAACAGCGTCACCTTTTACGAACTTTGCAGAACCATCCATTGTACCGTAAAAACTAACTTCGCTTGCTAACTCTTCCCTTCTTTGTTTAGCTTGCTGATCATCAATAAATCCGGCATTAAGGTCTGCATCAATTGCCATCTGTTTACCTGGTAATGAATCAAGAGAGAATCTTGCTTGTACCTCGGCAACCCTTCCAGCACCTTTGGTTACAACCATAAAGTTTATCAATACAAGGATAATAAAGATAATAACACCTATTACCATATTGCCGCCAACAACAAACTCACCAAATGCAGTAATTATTGAACTAACTGCTTCTGGACCGTTATGACCTTCACCGAGTATGGATCTGGTTGTGGCTATGTTTAAGGAGAGTCTAAAGAGTACAAGTATTAAAAGTAATGTAGGGAACGTTGAAAGATCTGTAGGTTTTTGTACAAATAAAGAGATTAATAATATAAGTATTCCGGAGGTTAAAGATAAAATTAAAAAGAAATCAAGCATCGCCTTTGGAAGCGGTACAATAATAATTGCAAGCATTGAAAAAAGGAATCCTACAAGAATATATTCCTTTCTAAATAAAAGATCTTTAACCCCCATTTGGTATTCTAATTCCTACTGACTAATTTATAAAGTTAACCAAAGACATTTGATTCATTTTTGATATTGTTGTATATAATGACTGATAAGTCAGCTCTAATGATTTTGACTCCATTGCAAGTTTTGCAAGATCAGCTCCACCATACTCCTGTATAAGAATATTATAGTGTGTTATTTGTGTTTCTATTTTCTCTTGAGCTACATTAAATACGGCATTTCTACCGCCAAGCTCTCCGTGACCTATATTTGTTGCATCATGTTGCAATGTAGTTTGTTCAAGACCGTTCTGTATAATTTCGTCAACTAAATCATCTGCTATCTCATAACTTTTTGTACCGTCAAGTTTAGTGGAGTGTCCCTCTAAAGCATTTATCATTCTGTTTAAATCATCAAAATAGTTATGTTTTGACTCAAGTCTTCTTCCTTCAGGTGTATTTCCCAAGGTTACCTCAAAAGTACCTTTTTCTGACTGTCTATCTGCTGTTGCTTCAAGTTCATTGGTAGCGCTTATATCATACTGATAATCTGTATCAGATACGCTTACCATAACATCATTAGTACTTCTTATTGTAAATTTATCATCATCCTGATCTAAAAGTGATACACTAAAACCATCAAGTGACAATGCTGCAGAAAATGCCTCATGCATAGTTTGAGCATCATTCAATCCACTTGTACCAACACCTGCCGTTGTGGTTGTAGAGGCAGGTGGATTATCAGGATCATTCTCATATCTTTGAATAGTATAATTACCCAGTGCATCTGAATTATATGTATAACTTAGTTCTTTTATAGAAGCTGTAACAGGATCTTGTTCATTAATATTTATTGTGAAATACCCCTGCACATCACTATTTGTACCAACACCAAGATCTATAGCAAAATTTTTACTTGCAGGTATAATTACATCCATCTGATCCAAGATATTACCGTCACTATCTGTTGCTAAATTACCGTTATGGTCGTATCTTTGAAGTTTGTCCTTATTTCCGTTTAGTTTCCACTCATATCCATTCTCATCTATAACTCTTTCACCCTCTTCAAAAGTCAAAGTTTCATTAGCTAACGCCGAATCCCCGTTATAAAATGCTACATCATAAGCAGTGACACCCCTATCTCTATAACTTCCCGGCTGTACTGCGATCTCTCTTAAAAAACCGTCACCGTCAAAATCCACTATTCCGTTTAATTTAAAGTCTTCATCTTTAACCATTGTTGGTTTTGTGGTAACAGACCCGGAAAAAATATACTCACCGTCAACTTGTGTATTAGTTCTGTCAAATATATTTTCTCTTATACCTCTTAGGTTTGTTGCCAAAGCTAATTTATCAGATCTATCCATACCGTCATTCAAGGCTTTCATAAGGTCTAACTTAATATTTTCTAGTGCAATTTTAGTTTCACCCATATTCATATCTGCAGTATCATTAAGTGCTCTTGTTTTAGTAATATTAAGATTCAAGTCTTCAGTAACCCTTAGCTTATCTTCAAGATTAATAAGCTTATAGTGAAGCATAGAATCATCACTACCTTTATCAATAGCTTTTCCCGTTGCCATTTGATAACTTATACTTTCACTTTTTGCATTTAGATTACCTATATGGTATATCATACTTTTAGATGTATCAATCATTTGTAACCTCCACTAGTCCATTTACTATTTGTTCATAGCTATAAAGTTCATCAGTACCTTGACCTAAGAACTTTTTAATCTTCTCTTTTTTATACAAAGCACTATCAAGCTCTTTGTCCATACCCTTCTTATAGGCTCCAACTCTTAAAAGAACTTCATTCTCTTTTATTAAAGATAATATCCTTTTTAACTTTAAAAACCTATTATACTGCTCTTTTGGTATAACTTTATCAATAACCCTTGAGGCACTTTGAAGAACATCTATAGGTGGATAAAGTCCCTCTTCCGTAAGTTTTCTACTTAATACAATATGTCCATCTAAAATAGATCTACTTTGATCCGCAACAGGATCACTTAGATCATCACCGTCAACAAGTACTGTAAAGAAAGCTGTAATAGTCCCTTTACTATTAGAACCTGCTCTCTCCATAAGCTGTGGAAGAAGTGCAAAAACAGAGGGTGGATAACCACGCTGCGTAGGCGGTTCCCCCGTACTTAGTCCTATCTCCCTTTGTGCCATTGCAAATCTCGTAACTGAGTCCATCATAAGAAGTACATCATGCCCTTTATCTCTAAAGAACTCTGCAATTGCCATAGCTGTAAATGCCGCATACTTTCTCATTAGTGACGACTCATCACTTGTTGCTGTTACGATTACGGTATTTGTAAGATCATTACCTAAGTTGTAGTGGATAAATTCAGGGATCTCTCTACCTCTTTCCCCTACAAGTGCTATCACTTTTATCTGTGCTTCACAACCTTTTACTATCATCCCCATCAAGGTAGATTTACCCACACCAGAACCTGCAAAAATACCAACTTTTTGCCCTTTACCGCAAGTAAGCATTGAATCTATCGCTTTAACACCAGTAGCAAATCTTTGATTTATTATACCTCTTTCCAGTGGAGACATACTCTCTTTATTTATTGCTGAGTTCTCCTCTATATCGGTAAGTTTTCCCCCGCTGTCAATAGGCTCACCAAGAGCATTAACAACTCTACCTAAAAGACCGTAGCCGCATTTCACGCTTAACCCCTCTTTTTGTAGATATACTTTATCATCAACTTTAAATCCGTCGATAAATGAAAAAGGAACTATTGTAAAATCTTTATCGCTTATTGCTGCTACCATACCAAGTACACTGTATAGATGTTGTACAGATTCTATCTTTACAATATCGCCTATAGCTACGTCTAAGCCTGAAGCAACTACATTTGTACTGTTTATATTTGATATCCTTCCAAAAGGTACATACAAGACTGTATTGTTGATCTTATTTAAAAGAGCATCTATATTATCCATCATAATTTATCACACATTTTTTTATAATAACTGTCAATATCTTTTAAACTTTTACATTTTTTTATCATTAATTTATATCTATTCTCTTTCCCTTGATATTCATATATTTTTGCTATCTCATAATACAGCTGAGCTAGATCTTCTTTTTTTATTTTACGGTCTATACTTTTACCGTCTTTCATCCGTTTAATATTTAAACCTTCGTGAAGATATTGTAGTGATTTATCATAATTATCATCAAGTTTAGCATATCTGGCAAGTTCTAGTTCCACATAAGGGGAATAAACTCTAGCGTTCATCTCATTTTGTTTATTATAAAGTTTATTAAGTACCGTAAAAGCTTCACTTTCCTCTTTTTGTTTTAATAGATAGAGGTAAAATTGATAGTAAAAATCAATTATAAGAGGGTTCTGTTCATTATTTGTGATAAACTCACGGTTCTCTCTTGCATAGCTAAAAAACTTCTCCATACTATATGCACTTTTTTTATTTCCATATATTAAAAACCTATATAAAAATTCTTTTGAAAGAATATCACCGTCATTTACCATATCTATTTTTTTAGAAAATAAATAAGCATCTTCAAACTCATTCAATAATATAGATACCCGTTCTAAATAAAGATAAACTTTTGCATTCTTTGACTTACTATATACATTCTTTGCTATATTATAGGTTCTTTTTTCAGGTAATTCTAACATACACCCGAAAAACTGTTCCGTTGTCTCATCACTTTTTAGAAGATATGTCAAGGTCTCATCACTAACATCCTTAATGATATCATTAAGATATTTACACTCACCGCTTTTTAGATAATACTCAATAACTTTAAAGTTAACTATATCATAAACCTCTTCCATTGTATCGTAACCATATCTGTTTACAATTCTTTTAGGAACGGTACTGTAAACTTTTTTCATCCTTATAACCATCTCGTACTTTTCATCTTCTATGGCATTTAACAGTTCCTGCATCATCGCTTTATACTGCATAATATCAGAATCACCGTATTTTGCAGCAACCATTTGTGGATCAAATTTACCTTCTCTCATAATAATCTCGTCAAGATACATTTTGGCACGTTTTAAATATGGATTATCTTCTTTTACCTGGATAAGATCCTCATAGATCTCTTTTGCTTTTTGCATATACCTTGTTTCAAAACCTGATAGTGACATATATGTATTTGCCAATATAAATTTAAAACTGTCTATACTGTCTGATAGATTTGCATTGCTAATAAGCTTTTTTAATATTTTTATAGCAACTTTAGGCATATTTGCATCTATAAGTTTTTGTACTTTTTTCAACCCTTTATAGCTGTCATTTGCATAAAAATCAATATTCTTTTTTAAAACTTTTTCTACTAAATTATAAGCTTTTTCATCTTCATTATTTAAAATATAAGCGTCATATAGCTCATCTGCAATTATTGTTGCTACCTCTAAACTTGTTGTTTCTATCAACTCTCTTTTTAAAATTTTTATAGCTCTTCTAAATTCTCTTTGTTTTATATATATCTGTGCCATTGCAATTTTTCCGTATACTTTTGATAAAGGATCATCAAAACTATGTTCTATTGCTTTTGCATAGTACTCTGCATCTTTTGCCTTATTTATTCTGATTTTTAAAAGCACAAGCAATCTGTATGCTTCAAGAAGGTCCTCTTGATTTATTTTAGATTCATGAATTGCTTTTTCTAGAATATTAACTGCTTCTAGGGCACGCGTCTTTGTATCAAGACTATACAGTATCCTACATTGAAGCAATATAATACTTGAATCTAAAAAATCTATCTTATTTGCTTTTTTAAAAACATCAACTGAAGACAAAGCTTCATTCGATAACCCCTGCAGCAATAGTGTATTAATCTCTTCTAATTTTTTTGTTCCGTTTATAATCAATAATTTTTGATCATATGACATTTGCGTATGATCCGGGGTTGCAAAATTATAATAAAAATCTTTTTTACCAAAAGATAATCCCGTAAATACAAAAAACAGTATAAATATTTTTTTCAACTTTTAACCTTTATTCAAATTGTAAATATATGTAAATATTTCAGCTATAGATTTATAAAAAACTTCAGGTATCTCCTGTTCAACTTCAACCTGTTCGTATATGGCCCTTGCCAGTGCCGGATCTTCAATAATAGGAATCTTACTCTCTCTTGCAATATCTTTTATTTTTAATGCTAAAAAATCTATACCCTTGGCAACTACAATCGGAGCACTGGACTTTTTATCATCATATTTTAATGCAACCGCATAATGGGTTGGATTAGTTACTACAACATCTGCATCAGGTACATCTGCCATCATTCTTTGTTTTGACATTTTCATTTGGATGGAACGTATCCTACCTTTTACTTGAGGATCACCCTCCATCTGTTTATGTTCATCTTTAAGATCTTGTTTTGACATTCTTAATTGTTTAAAATAATAATATCTTGTAAAAAAGAAATCTATTATAGCAAAAATGACTATAATAAGTAAAATTGTCAATAAAAAATAGATAGTCAATATTATCATTGTATCTATTGATTTATTTAGTTCCATATTCATCATTGCTAATATACTATCCCACACAAGTGCAAGTATTATAACCATCACTATAAATATTATCAATAGTTTTGCCGTTAATTTTAATGCTTCAATAGCTTTTTTCATACTGAATACATTTTTAAAACCGCTTATGGGATCAATCTTTTCCAATTTTAATTTTAGCGGAGTTATTAAAAAACCAAACTGCATTACGTTAAAAATAATTGCCAGCAATATTACCATAAAAAATAATGGGAGCATCGCATACATCATAGACAATGCAATAGTACTTGTTATTTTATAATACTCTTTACCATCCATAGGAGAACCTATAAAAGAGTATGTATAAAATATCATATTTTGTATCTCTTTAAATAAATTATCTGCAAAAAACAAAAGATAAATTGAACAAAAGAATAAAATAGCTGCACCGGAAACTTCGGCTGATTTGGGGACATTCCCCTCCTTTTTGGAGTCTTCTATCTTCTTGGAGGTGGGTTCTTCGGTCTTTTCTTCTTCATCTGCCATATCAATACTCCAACTTACTTATAAAATAATTACTAAATGTATCAACAAATACCTCAAGTCCAAGCATCATAAAAATAAAGATCAAAGTAAATTTAATTTGAAAGGTTATTATAAATGGGGAGAATGCAGGCATTGACTTTGTACCGTAACCATAATATATATCCATTATAAAGCCTATAAAAAACAATGGAAATGCAAATGAAAATGCAAAAACAAACATTCTGTTTATCTCTTCAGATGCATACAAAATACCATCATAACTATATAGATCAAACATACCTAAATGTATAGTACCAAAACTGTGCGATAACATATATATGGTGACTTCATACATACCCGACTCAAGATATACAACCAAAATTACCATATACAAAAATCTACTTATAACACCTTGCTGAGTACCCGTTGCAGGATCAAAAAAGTTTGCCATTGAAAGTGCAGTTGCATACCCGATAAGATCTCCCACTATCTGTACTGCCATAAATACTATCTGTACTAAAAATGAAGCTACCAGCCCAAGTGTAAGCTCACTTATAAGAGCCAATAAAAAATTTTCTTCTGTTATATCTATATGTCCCGTTTCAATTAAAGGGAATAAGAAAAGGGTAAAATAAAAAGATATTGCTATTCTAATAGTAGGATTTACACTCTTATGCCCAACTATAGGCATAAATGCCATAAATGCAAGTATCCTAGCCAGTAACAGTAAAAAATGAAATACCGTTTGCTGGTCAAGTAAAGATACTAATTCTTGCATATTTACCTACACATATATATTTTGATCATCCAAATCTGTTTGTGTTGTTATATCCTCTTCAATATTTTCATTTCTATTAGATTCTTTAGCCTGACCAAAATTAGTATTATCAAACTGCTCATTACCGTTACTAGAGTTATCACTCTGCATACCAAACTCTAATGATAGATTTGCATTTTCACCCAAATTCTTATTAAGTGCATTTTGAAGAGATTCTTTATTGTCGGCGATCACCTCCATTGTTGAAGAATTGCTCATATTCATACTGATATTTATACTATTATCAACCCTATTGCTTCTCATAACAATTGATATATTTCCTAAATTTGCAGGATTTAAACTCATTCTAAATGCTGTTACAGGCGGTTTATAATTAAGGTACATATTTCTTGCCACTTCACTCATAAATGATGACATTTTCTGTTGTGCACCTATAATTTTATTTTGCAATATTTGCACAGACTCTTTTGGTACATTAACCTCAATATTATTTTCTTTAAGTTTATTCTCTATATCTTTCTTTACTTCGTCACTTTTTCTTGTTGATGCTGTTTCTTCCTCAATATTGTTTATAGGATCATTTACAATATTCTTTGTTAAAAGTTCATTTGTACTGATTCTATTATTGAAAATTCTTGAATCTAATGACTTAATATCTTCTTTCTTTATCTGCTTAATTTTTGTCTTTGAGTTTTTTTCATCTAAAGAAACCTCTTTTATATTAAGGTCAAGCATTTTTGCACTTTCTTTTACTGCTTGTATTGTTTTATTTTCTTCTAAATTGCTTTTTGCATTTAAAAGTTGTTCTTTAGATATAGTTTCTTTTATTGTCTTTTGTTGACTTAAAAAGGCACTTGCTAAAAACGGATCTTTATCATTTTTAAATTTATTTGATTCATCAAAACTACTGTTATTTTGGAAAGTCGATTTTTCTTTTTTATTTTGATCTGTTTTATTATCAAAACTATCAATATTTTGTTTAATATTATTATTTTGGGATACTAGTTTTGATTCTTCGTTATTATCAATATTTTGAAGATCTACTGTTTTAAATTCTGTATCAATATTTTTTACTGAAGAATCTAATTCTTGATTCTCATCTTGAATATTTTTTATATCTTCTTTCTTGATATTAACAGTTTTTATAATTTCTGCTTCTATTTTTAATTCTGTTTTTTGATCTTGTTTTATCTGTAAAGGTTTATTTTCTATTTGAGTTTTCGGCTCTGTTTTTTGATCCTGTTTTATTTGTGCAGTTTGAGTTTTCGGCTCTTTTATCTCTTCATTAGATTCTTTATTTGCCTTTGCAGGTTTATTTTCTATTTGAGTTTTCGGCTCTGTTTTTTGATCCTGTTTTATTTGTGCAGTTTGAGTTTTCGGCTCTTTTATCTCTTCATTAGATTCTTTATTTGCCTGTGCAGGTTTATTTTCTATTTGAGTTTTCGGCTCTATTTTTTGATCTTGTTTTATTTGTGCAGTTTGAGTTTTCGGCTCTTTTATCTCTTCATTAGATTCTTGATTTACCTGTGCAGGTTTATTTTCTATTTGAGTTTTCGGTTCTATTTTTTGATCTTGTTTTGTTTGTGCAGTTTGAGTTTTCGGCTCTTTTATCTCTTCATTAGATTCTTTATTTCCCTGTGCAGCTTTATTTTCTATTTGAGTTTTCGGCTCTGTTTTTTGATCTTGTTT
>JAYEMD010000005.1:0-2517 GCA_034717895.1 Campylobacterota bacterium
TAAGTTTTGCAAAACAACTAGGGATAAAAACCATAGCCGAATATGTACACAGCAGTGAAATATTTGAGATATTAAAGAAAGAAGGGGTAGATGAGTACCAAGGTTTTTATCTTGGGGAGCCCTCGCCAAAGCTATAATACCATAAAGTATTTATTAAGCATTTTGTAGATAGTATTCGTTTAAATACTATCACAAATGTTCGGGTAGCTCAGGGGTAGAGCACTTCGTTGACATCGAAGGGGTCGTTGGTTCAAATCCAATTCTGAACACCATGCTAAATATAACTATAATACACTCCCAAAAGATTTAACACCTTCAAATTTGAATTCAAAAAACCAACAATCAATTTAATTTTAAAATTAAAAACTTATTTTAGGGGTGCCCTTTATATTATTTTTGGTATTCTTCCGTTTATTAAAAATTTGGAGGAAAAATGGAAAATAACGGTTTTATCTATAGAGTAAAAGAGATACGTGATGCAAGATGGTTTTCAAATCTTACCACTACTATTATAATCTTATATGCTTCTATACTTGGATTCAAAACTTTAGAGGATGCAAGTCAGCCTTTTGGAAATATACTATACTTTTTTGATTGGTTTGTTACTGTTTATTTTGTAATTGAGATCATTATCAAAATGGCGGCAGAGGAGAAACTAGGCAATTTCTTTAAAAACGGCTGGAATCTTTTTGACTTTACAATAGTTGCTGTTACACTTATACCTTTAGAGAACAGCTCCTTTGCAGCAATTGCCAGACTTATGAGAGTATTTAGAGTCCTTAGGCTGTTTACTGCTCGTCCTGAGTTAAAAAGGATCATTGATATGCTTATAAAAGCTATCCCTTCAATTGTTGATATTGTGATACTTATGTTTATAATATTCTATATCTATGCTATTATTGGAAGTTTTGTCTTTTCTGATCTAAAATCCGGGCTTTGGAGTGATTTCTTAACATCTATGCTGACTTTGTTTAGAATTCTTACCTTTGAAGACTGGACAGATGTTATGTATGAAGCTATGGAGGTTTACCCTTGGGCATGGGCATACTTTGTAAGCTTTGTTATTATAGCTGCTTTTGTATTCTTTAACCTATTTGTTGCTGTTATTATAGGTGAGATGCAAAAACTTCAGGATGAAGATATGAAAAATGAGATCCATGATGAACATGAAAAAGTAGATCAACTTTTAAAAGAGGTTCAAGAACTTAAATTGTTGATAAAAGAACAATATAGAAAAGGCTAGAGAGTCTTTTCTATGACAGAGGTAAAACTACCTTAAACATATTTTTTTAATTAAACTTCAATTAAAATATAAGAGTCTCTTTGGGAACGTTTTTTACTCAAGCACTATAGGAATCTCAATATAAAATATTGCACCGTTTTTTGTATTATCTGCATATAGGTTGCCGTTAAAATGTTTTGTAACTATATCATAACTCATATGAAGTCCAAGTCCCGTACCTTGAGATTGATGCTTAGTAGTAAAATAAGGATCAAATATTTTAGCTAGAATATCCTTAGGTATACCGCCACCGTTATCTTCTATTGAGATTACAGCTTTGTCATTAAGTTTTTCAAGTGAGATTTTTATCCACTTTTCATCTATATCTCTTTGTTTTATTGCGTCTTTTGCATTATTGATTATATTTATTAATACCTGAGACAATTCACCTGCTATTAAAACAGAGTGGATAGGTGCATCGTAATCTATATCTTTTATCAATTCAATATAATTGTTTTTTAAACTTGCTTCTACTATTTGAATAGACTCATCAATTCTATTTTGAAGAACTATATCATTTGGTTTCTCTTCTGAGCTTATAAAGTTTCTAAAAGTGTCTATAGTATTTGAGAGAAAATTTGACGCTTTTACTATATCATCCATAGCTTTATATATTTTATCCTTATCTACACCATTATAGTCCATTTCAATTTGAACACCGCTTGCACTTGTAGATATAACACTTAAAGGCTGTCTCCATTGATGGGCGATGTTAGCTATCATATCACCCATTTGTGCCTGTTTGGATTGTTGGAACAGCTGTTTTTCTATCTCTCTATTTTTTTCAACTTCAACTTTAATTGCTTTTTCTAATTGCTTTTTTGAAACAATAGCTTTATAGATAGCGAACAATAATAATGCTAATAACAGTATATTTATTATACTTAGCAGATAAAAGTTTTTTATTGTCTCAGGTATATAAGTATTGTGTTGTCTTAATACAAGATATCCTACACTTTTTTTACTTATTGGATTTAAAACAGGTACAAAAGAGACGATATCATTGAATCTCTTATCAAAAACAGTAAACTTTTCACCCTTTAATAATCTTGCTTCTATTTTTTTTAACTGTGATTTGTCTTCAAAATGTTTTCTCTCTTTAACACTTTTTAAAATATCTTTTTCAAACTAAACCACTATGGACTGAAAGTCCATAGGTTTCTCTAAGACTGAAAGTCTTTACTTCCCCTCTCTATTCAAGTATTATTGAATTATTATCTTGATTTGATGAATCT
>JAYEMD010000005.1:2527-6961 GCA_034717895.1 Campylobacterota bacterium
GTAGAAGCTAAAGCCTTGCACTAAAGTGCATAGTTTTTAACTAGCGTGTTTGGAACAATAAAAATTATCAAATCCACTTTTTACATAATTTGACTTTTCAAGATCAAATACTTTTTTATCAACTACCTCTTTCAAAATAATAAAATTGCTGGTAAGATTAAAGCTTGTACTTAGATTCTGTGTCAACGCCAGTGTACTAAATGAGATCTCTACACTTCCCATATGAGTATTATGCTCATCAAAAAGAGGGAAAACAAATCTGTATCCATTGAAAATTCTCCCCTCCTCAAAACCGTCGATGAACTTTTTATATTTATTAACATAAGCAACCGTATCTCTTACCTTGCTTAGATTATCACCAAACTTATTTGGTCTATGCATTCTTAAAAAACTCTCATTGTTAGGAAGATGGAAATGTAACTGTTTCAGGTCATGTTTTTTTAATAATGAATATTTATTTTGTAAAGTTTTATATAGTTCTTTTCTTATTGTATCTTTTTGTGTTTTTGATGATTTATGGGCATTTTTAAATTTATCGATTATATCTTTTATATTAATTTCAGAATCAAAAAGTATTTGTGCTATCTTTAGATGTTCGTTATATATTGAATTATAATCCATCATTATTTGATTTAGATTATGATTCTTAAAATTCTTTATTTTACTATTCTTTTGACTATTAAAAATCAATATGGTCACTATACTTAATATTATGAATATCAGCAACATCATTAAAACGATTTTTTTATTATTTATATTATTCATTTTATATTTTAACTAATTATTACTAATATCTATATTTTCAAAGAACAGAGTAGTAAAATGAACATGAGAAAACAGATCAAATTTTAAAAGAGTCTCAAGAACTTAAATTGTTGATAAAAGAGCAATATAGAAAAGGATAGGGAGCCTTTTCTATGACAGAGGTAACGCTATCTTAAACTCTACTCCGTGGTATGATTTACCCTTATACTCATACTCTACATTGTTAGCTTCAATAGCTCCATCCATACCCTCTGCTATAAGGTTATATGTCATACTAAGCCCCAATCCCGTACCCTGGCTTTTATGTTTTGTAGTAAAATAGGGTTCAAATATACACGGTAATATATCTTTTGGGATTCCACCTGCATTATCTTTTAAAGTTATAATCACATTGTTCTCTTCTGTATGTATATCTATAAAAAAATACCGCTCTTCATCCTCAATCTCTTTTAATACATCTTTTGCATTATTGAAGATATTTATAAAACATTGTATCAATTCATTTGGATAACTGTTTATAGTAATATCTTCTATATTTTTTAAGATATGGATATCATTACTTTTTATACTGCCTTCAACTAAATGTAAAAAACTCTCTATATTATCTTTTAAATTAAATTTAACTTTTTTTCTGTCACCTTTTATAAAGTCTCTAAAATCATCTATTGTTTTTGAAAGGTATTGAGCATTATTATTTATGGTTTCACATGTATTATTAAAAATTTCATCCGTTAAAATTCCATACTCTTTTTGTACCTGCATACCGCTTGCTGCACTGGATATTGCTGATAATGGCTGCCTCCACTGATGGGCAATATTTCCTATCATCTCACCCATTGATGCATTTTTTGCCTGCTCTTCCAAAAGCTTTAATGATGAAACATCTTTAGTTACTAAGAGTATTCTTTTTTTATCAGGCATTAAAGATGCAGACATATTTGTAAAAATTCTTTTACCCTCTTTTACTATATAAATTGTTTCAAAATTTTCTATAGAACTCTTTTTCGGAAAATCTTTAAAAGCTTGTATACTTTTTTCAATATCTTTAGGTGCCGTTAACCCTATAGATGATTTTGAAAGCAGCTCATCCTTTGTAAATCCTGTCATCTTTAAATAAGCATCGTTAAAATCTAAAAAATTAGATTGAAGATCCAGAATTGCTATACCGTCTTTTGAGTAGTTGAATATAGACTCAAACTCCTCTTTTTGTTTACCTAAATCTTCTTTTAGTTTTATCTGTTTAGATAAAAAATATAGTATAATTCCAAGCACTATAGAAAATGCTGCAATAACCTGCCAGAGCAAAGTATAATCAACACCTTTTTCATACTTGATCGAGATCCATTTATTAAGAATATCTCTTCTTTGATCATCCGATATATTATCAACAGCTTTTTGCATAATATTAAATAATATTTGATCATCATTACGAACCCCTACTCCAAGCTCCCAATTATCATCTATTTTTCCTGCAATTTTTAGTTCTCCCGAGTATTTTGTTTGAAACTTATGTCCAACGGTAGCAAGTGTTCCTATATAGGCATATAGTTCACCACTCTTTACTCTGTCTAATCCATCATCAATATTTTCAACTTCTATAATATTTAAATATGGATATTTATCTCTAAGTATCTCTACAAATGCATAACCTTTTGAGATACCTACTTTTTTATTATTCAGATCTTGAATATCATTTACAAACTGCACATCTAAGTTAGAGGCAATAACCAAAGGTACCTTTAAATAAGGTGTTGTAAAATTAAGATATTCCCTTCTACTTGGTGTCTCCATAACTAAAGACATAATATCACATTTTCTTTGTTTGGCAAACTCTATACTCTCACTCCAAGTAGATGAGTTGATAAGCTCAAATTTGGTTGATAACATTTTTTCAAACAGTTTATAATAATCTGAACTCATACCCGTATATTTGCCTTTTTCGTCAAACTCTTCAAAAGGCATCCATTTTGGATCAATACACATTGTTATAGAACGTTTTTTATCGAGATAGTCTTTTTCCTTAGCGGTTAAACTGATTTTATCTGTTTTACTATCGTTACTGCTATGACCAAGAATCCATTTTTGTTTAAGTTTTGTAATCTTTGAATAGGGTATAGATTCTAGTGTTTTATTGATAATTGATGCCAAAACAGGATTCTGCTTGTTGATACCAAACCTAAGATCCTCTTTTTTTGCATCTGGATGTATAAAATAACCTGTAAGCCTTATATCTTTTAACATTAATTCTTCAAGCCTGAAAATACTCATTGCATTACTAAGTACCACATCAACTTCTTTATCACGTAATGCATAAAACCTTTCATCGGTAGATCCAAGTTCCACTACCTCTATATCTTTTATATTGTTAAGTACATTGATAAGATATGAATTTTTAACAATCCCTACCTTTTTACCCTTTAAAGATTCTAGTCCCTTATATGAACCAAAGTCATCTCTTGTAAACACCCCTATAGGGATCTCATAGTAAGGCTTTGTATATATCGTAAATCCAAGTCTCTCTTGTCTAAAAGATAATTCTGAAATAATATCTATCTTACCGTTTTTGAATTTACCGTAAACATCCGGCCAATCTCCTCCGGTTTTTTTAAATCTTATCCCTGTTTTTTCGGAGATAATGCTGATTAGATCTTGCGTAAATCCTATCTTTTCATTATTTTCTAAAAAACTAAAAGGGGTATATGAGTTGATAGAACCGATTTTAACTACAGGTATATTTTGTAAAAACTCTTTTTCTTCTTGGGTAAATTCAATATCATAAGAGATAGTATCTCTATTTTTTAAGAGCCATTTACTTGTAAGTTTAAGAAAAAAATTATCGTCAATCGAATTTAAAGACTTTTGGATAATAGAGTGAAGTAAAGGTTTGTCTTTATTTATACCAAATCTGAGATCTTCCCTTTTTACACTTTCAAGTTCATCTAGCGGTACTATATTTATAAATGATTCACTCGCAATAACTTCTACGGCAGTAGTATATGAAGCAACAAAATAATCAATTTTACCAGTAAGCAAAGCTTGGGCTTTTTTTATCTCGGAATCAAATTCAACTATATTAATACCGAGTTTTTAAACTCCTCTATAAAAAAGACACTCTTTGATACACCTACCGTTTTACCCACTAGACTACTATTGTCAATATAATCTTTATTATTTTTAAAACCGAATATATATGTGGGTATCTCATAATAAGGATCACAAAACAAAGTAAAATCTTCCCTTTGTTTTGTATAAGATATCCCTGCAATTAGATCAACATCTTTATTTTTGAATTTTTCTAAAGATTTATACCAACGCAGAGTTTCCACATTGAAATTTAGTCCGCTTATGTTTGATATTTTATTTAAAAGGTCAACAGTATAACCTTTATGCGTATTATTATGGATATAAGAGAATGCCGTAAAATTATCCATCATAGATATAGTTACATCGGGATTTTTTTCAATCCACTCTTGTTCTTTTTTATCAAATAGGTCATTGGCAAAAAGATTTATCGTTAATAAAACAGCTAGAATAGTTTTTATCATTTAAAGATCCAATAATAGATTAATTATTGGATTGTACTCAATTATCTCTTTTATTATATTTAAAAAATCCATTTTTGTTTTTTATACCTGAATTCTACGATAAACTAGATAAAAGTAATATTAT
>JAYEMD010000006.1:0-6846 GCA_034717895.1 Campylobacterota bacterium
ACTTTTAAATGATGAGCTCTTAATCTGGATTAATGATAAAGATAGAACAAAGAAATTAATATTGTGGGATTATATGAAAGAACAATTATGTATTATTGATAGTTAGTTTTAATTTAAAACGGTATAAGTTTATTTGCTCAAACTTTAACCCCAGTTTCAATACGACTGATTTGGAAATATCAGTTTCAATTTTCTGGATATATTATGGCAAAAGAAAAAGGGTTTTATAAAGATGTTGGACTTGATGTAGATATTATAGAAGCTGATTATGACATTGCTTCATTAGTTGAAATGAAAGCTAAAAGGTTAGATTTTTCAGTACAGGCATCAGATATTTTTTTAGAAAATTTAAACAATAACGAAAACTTTATATTTTTATTTGCCCTTACCCAATCTTCACCACATATGCTTGCTAGTATTAAAGAAAATGGGATTAATAGAATAGAAGATTTAAAAGGTAAAAAATATCTAGTTTATAATTATGATTATCCTTCTGATCCATCAATTACAAGTATGTTACAGTCTCAAGGAATAGATGAAAATAAATTTGATATTGTAAGAGCTAGTTCTTTAGGAATTGAAGATCTTGTAAATGGAAGAGTTGATATAGTAAGAGGTTATTCAACAATTACACCATATCATCTTAAAAAGATGGGATATACTCCCATAGTATTTCATCCAAAAGATTATGGTTATGATTTTTATAGTGATATTTTATATACAACAAAAGAATATATAGAGAAAAATCCTCAGACTACAAAAAACTTTTATGAAGCTTCATTAAAAGGGTGGGAGTATGCTTTTTCTCATGTGGATGAAACTATAAATATTATTAAATCAAAATATGACACTCAAAAGTTAGATAGAGATATTCTAGAATTTGAAGCAAAAGAGTACAAAAAATTAGCATTTTCACCTGGTGTACCATTTGGTGAAATAAATCCAATAAAATTAGAAAAAATAGTTAATGCTTACAAACTACTGGGACTTACAACAACTAATAAAACTAATTTTGAAGAATTTATATATAATCCATCACCTACAAAGTCTTTTATAAATTTAACTTATGAGGAGCAAAAATTCATAGATGATAATCTAATATTTAAAGTGGGTTTTAAAAAGAACAATACTCCTATAGAATTTATAAGTAAAGAGGGTTTATATAGTGGAATATCTAAAGATATATTAGATTATATTTCTCAAAATACAGGGATGGGATTTGTTTATATTCCATTATCTAGTGAGCAATTAAAAAAAGAGTTACAAGGAAATAAAATAGATTTTTTTATTTCAAATAATAAGGATCAAGGATTTATAGATTTTGCAATAGAGGGGATTGAAGATGAAGTTAATACCGTTAAAAAAATATCATTGAGTTTTGAAACCAATAATAAAATACTTCAATCAATACTAGAAAAATCAACTAAAAAATTAACAATAAATCAAAAAGAAGCAATTTTGAGAAAATGGATACCAAAGCTTATAGAAAAACCGTTTGATTGGAGAATTGTTTGGGGTATTTCTAGTATTTTAGGGCTAATAATTATTATACTTTTATATAAAAATATTCAACAAAAAAAGAATGAAAAGAAAAAACTAGAACTTAAAGTAAAGAAAAGAACAAATGAACTTAATAGCTCTTTGGATGAAAAGGCTTTACTTTTAAAGGAACTTAATCATAGAGTTAAAAATAATATGCAGATGATAATATCTCTTTTAAGACTTCAAAGTGATAGAACGGAAGATGAAAAATTAAATGAAGTTATTATCACTATACAAAATAGAATCAATGCTATGAGTAAATTGCATGAGCTATTATATAACCAAGATAGTGTACGTAGTCTTGATACCTATGAGTATTTTGAAAGGTTGATTGATGAGCTAGAAGATAGTATTGAAAATGAAGTAGAGATTAGTTTAATAATAGAAACAGATTTAAATATAGAACAAGCAATATATTGTGGGCTGATTTTGAATGAACTTGTAACAAACTCTTTAAAATATGCTTTTGTTGATAGTGAAGATAAGCAAATATATATTAGCTTAACTAAAGAAGGTAATTGGTATACATTAATAGTTAAAGATAATGGCAAAGGATATAATCAAAAAACAAGCAAGGATTCTTTAGGGCTTACAATTGTAAAAAGACTTGTAGATAGACAGCTAGATGGAAGTATGATAATTGACTCATCGAATGGAGTGAATACTAAGATAACATGGATTAAAGATGCAAAATATAAAAATATTAGTAGTTGAAGATGAGCAAATTGTTTCTTTTGAGATAGAAAGTGCATTAGAGTCATTAGGATTTGGAACAATTAGAAGTGGAAAAAATTATGAAGAAGCAATTTTAATGACAAAAAAACTAAAACCAGATGTAGTTATAATGGATATTAATCTTGAAAAAAGTCAAAAAGACGGAATTGATACAATTCACGATATTAAAGTGTTACTACCAAATATTCATGTGATATATTTGACTGCCTTTTCAGATGATGATACTTTAGATAGAGCAATGGAAACCAACCCTTGTGCATATCTTATAAAACCTTTTAAAAGAGAAGAGTTAAAAACTACAATAAAAATTGCACTTAACAACAATAAACAAAAAAATACAAATATACCTAATACTTTAAAAGAGTTAGGAGATGGTTTTTACTTTGATATAGAAAAGCAACTCCTTTATAAAAATGACATCCCTATAAAACTAAGTAAAAATGAAAAAAGTTTATTGACCTTTCTTCTTGATGCTAGGGGGAATATTGTATCTTTTGAAGATATAGAAAGAAACGTCTGGAGCGATAGGGTAGTTGCCAATAGTACAGTTAGAAGTCTTATTCATCGATTACGATGTAAACTAAATCCAAAACTTATAAAAAATCATCTTGGAATAGGTTGTCAACTACAATTTTTACATTAAATGGCTTATTTTAAATTAGTCTAATCAAAAATTTATCTTTTTATTTTTTGCAACACTAATTGCAACATCTTTGTATTAATATTTTACAATTACACAATAAAAGGAGAATTTTCATGTCTGAAAATCAAAAAAGGGAAAAAGATTGGAGTTGGTTTGGATTTTTATTTGCACCACATTATTATGCAGGATACGGTCAGTTAAATAAAGGTATCATTTTAGCAGTAATTAGTGGTCTAATGCCATTATTTGGAATTGTAGTAGGTGTATATGGTGGATTAAAAGCTAAACAAGAATTACCAATCGGTAATTTAGAATACAACTGGAAAAACGCAGGTATAACAATTGCGATAGTTATTATAGTATCAATTGTGTCTATGACTTTAATTCAATTTATAAAAGGTTAATAAAATGAAAAAAATAATTTTAATATTTGCACTTTTAGTATCTCAAAGTTTTGGATTTTGGGGAAGTAGTTCAATAGATAAGGTTAAGAATGGTGCATTTAATTTTAATCCAAATATCACTGTAGAAAAAGCTTTTAATAAATGTTCAAATTTCACTTCTGTATCATGGAGTGAAGAAGATGGTAGAAATGGTGAAAACTTAGTTGTTGCAAAAGCAAAACTAACAAATAAAATAGTACGGGAATTAAGAGCTTCTGGAAGTATTTATATGCAATATTATTTTTTAGTTGATGGTGATAATTTTGAATTAATTCAAGTTGCTGCAAATAATAATGGAAGATTAACACCAACTGCAACTAGAAATTATCCTGAAACAATAGAAAAAGCATTACAGGATATTTATAATAATTAATGTTAGATTCACTAAAAAACTTATCCCTTGATAAAGTAAAAAACTTATCTACTGAAATTATAGAACAACAAAAAGAAAAAGTAGATTCTGTTAAAACTTTGTCAGTAGATAAGATAAAACAATCATCTTCAAATATTCAAGATGCAGTTGCTGATAAAATTGCACAATATATGAAAGATATAAAAATTATAACACCTATTATGAATAAAATGGGCTATGAGATAAATGAGGTTGAGATTGAAGTAGCTTTGATACCAAAAATCATACCTCATTTTAATAGACATACAATTGTAAAAGTTGAGATACAAGAAAAAGTATTAGCTTACTGTAAAGAAAAAAATCTACCTACATTGATATTATCTGCTTTAGTTGAAGCTTCAAAAATACAAAATAAAATGAACTTAGGTAAATTAAAATTTACTGAACTAGAGATGGAGCTAGGTATAATACCATCAGTTAAAATGAAATTCACAAATAGTTAAGATAAGCCATTTTAAGTTTTAATATTTTTTGATATAATAGATAAAAAATGGTAGGAGTTGTATCATGAAAACAATATCAGTACAAATTCAAGACAGTTATGTGTCAGACTTTATGAACTATATTAATAATCATAGTGAAAATATCACTATTTCAAAAGATAAAAACTTAGAGTTAGACCCATATTTTTATGAAAGACAAAAAGAGCTACATCAACTACGAGAAGATATAAAAAATGGTGATATGGAAATGTTATCACAAGAACAATACGATAAAGAGATGAAGCAATTTTTGGAAGATTTAAAAAAATAAATGTATGTTTATCGTTCAAGAAAATTTCAAAGTAAATTATTAACAATTTTAAAATATATTGCAAAAGATAAAGTTAGTGCAAGTGAAAATTTTCAAATTGATTTAGATAAGCAAATAGACAATATTCCACACTTTCCATATAAATACAAACCATCAATTTATTTTGATAATAAAAATGTTAGGGATATGACATTTAAAAAGTATACTATAAATTATGAAATTAATTTGGATAAAAATAGAATAGAAATAATGGACATATTTAATAGAAACAAACCATCAGAGTAAGGCAGATACAACAAATCAGAGGAACTAACAAGTAACCCATCGGCTTAAAAGTGGTTCTAATTTTAACCTATAAAAGTTATTTTAAATAAGCTTTGAAGTTTTACTAAAGGCTACTTGTAATTCACTTCAACCGTTAGCTTAAGTTAGTAAATTATAAGGATAATAATGAGTAGAAATAAAATAGTGAACAAAATTATAGATAATTCAAATGAATGTATTATAAAAAGTGCCATAGCATTAAAGTCAATTCAAGGAAATAATCTAGAAGACTCTATTAATAGTGTAAAAGTTCTAACATATGAAGATATGCAAAAACTACTAAAAGATAATAGTCATGGGGAATTATATTTTAGATGGCTATTAGAGGATACTTTAAAAATAAATGATATTATCAAATCTATTGATTTAGAAAGAGTTTTACAATATGAAAAAGCTAAAAAAAATACAGATATATTATATCAAGATAAATTAAATGAAATTATAGAAATATTGCATAAAAATACTTCTGGTGCATATTATTGTATAAATGAAATATATGAAGATAATATTGCTTCAAATGATACATTAGATATAATTTATGAAACAAAAAAACAATTAGAATTTATTGAAGATTCAATTAAAAAATTACAATCCACCATAAGGTCACTACTTAGCAGTACAAAAATAACTGTATTTTTATTTATTATAATACTACTAATTACTCCTATACTTTACTACATTTCAATAGATACAACTAATACAAGTTCAATACAAGAAAATATTATCAATAAAATTAATATTGATAAAAAAATAGTAGCAGATGTAGCAACTAAAAGTGGAACTTTTGAAGCTATAAAATTTTTCTTTAATAATATAATATCACAAGCACCATTAGTTATAAATTTTGTATTATTTATAATATTTATTTTACAAAAGATTTTTGTAAATGATAAATATAAAATGAAGAAATTAGAAAAATACAAGAATACATTTACAGAATTATCAAAACATATTAAAACGCTGAAAAGCTAACAAAACCTTGGAAGAAAAACAAGGGTGTACTTACGATAATTTAAAGTTTTATTTTGTAAACTAAGAAAAAAGTAGATTTGAATTATCAAGTGTAAAACACCCTTGTTTTTCAAGTTAAACGTTAGACAACTATCCAAATATATAGTAAAGTGAAAATAGAAAATGCACAAAGAACTGATAGATAATATATTTAATGATTTTAAAGATTTTTTTCCTAATAGAAAGAATTCTAAATTCATTAAATATAAAATAGTTAATAATATCTCAACACCAATGAAGGTTGCTCGTACAGGTAGTAAATCTCATATTGTAATATCTAATGATATTACATATTTAGATATAAGTAATGATTCTTCAAAAGTATTTATTCTATTTATGATAGGACATGAACTTGCTCATTTAGTTAACAAACATCTTGAATATAAAGATAAAAATAAATTTGATTCACAAACACTTGAGATGTGGGCAGACTATTTTGGCACAAAGATTTCAATGTCTATACTTCAAAATGGTACAAGATTTAATAAAATGTTAAATTCAAATTTTAATGATGCCAATATTGGTTTAGAAATTATATTTAACTCAACTTTCGGGGCTAAAATCTAACTGATTTTGCACCGTAACCCTTAAATTACTGATAAGTTGAGCTAAAAACATATTTATAACTTCATTATTTTTTGTATCTTCAATATTTTGAGCTATTTCATTAAGAATATTTATAAAAAGTTCCATTGAAATAGCTAAAGTATTGAGTTCACATTCAAGGTCTTTGAAGAGTCCTCCTATAGTTTGTGGTTCATGATTGAAGCGATTGATATAGCTTACTATGTTGTAAGAAAGAAACGAAAGAGTAATTCTTGCAACTAAAGCTTCATAAATACGATTTTCTTCCTTACCAAATCCAAAGTGTTCTCTTAGCTCTTTATATCCTTGCTCTATATTCCATCTTCTTTTATAGATATTTATTATCTCTTCATCAGCTAATTGAGTGTTAGTTGAAATAATAGGAATTAGATTATTTT
>JAYEMD010000007.1:0-27084 GCA_034717895.1 Campylobacterota bacterium
TTTAAACTCTGTACCGTTAGAAAGTTTACATTTAATTGCACCCATTAAACCTTCAAATTTACCTTTGCCGTTTGTATACCCTATAACTTCGCACTCACTGTCTTTAAAACTTTTTACTTTTAATGCACTTGAGGTTCTTTTGTTGATATACGGTCTAGATGGGTCTCTTACAACTACACCTTCCCCTTTTTTATTTTCCACCTCTTTTAAAAAAGATTTTAAATGTTCTTTATCTTTTATCTTTATTTGAGGTATTATTTTAATTATATCGTTCTCATAAGGCTTTAACTTTGATAATCTTTTAAAAAGATCCCCTTTTGCATTTGGTACTTCAAAAATGTAGTGCTTTATCTCTCTCCATTTATCACTTGGTATCTTATCCCTTACTATTGAAGATATATTTTCAAAGTCCCCTCTTCTACTCCACAGTTCACCGTCTATCTCAAAAGGTGGATAATCTTTTGTAAACCACTTAGGGGCATAAATTATCTTACCGCCTCTGCTTATAAGTTTCTTGCCGTTCCAATAGGCTCTTATACCGTCAAGTTTTTCACTCATCACCCAGCCGCTTACATTTTGATCTTTATATGTATCTAAAAGCCATAGATTCGGCTTGGCAAACAATATAAAAGGGATAAGCAGTATTAAGATTTTCATAGACAGTTACAGATATACTGTATCTCTTCGTCACTTAAATATGGATTCATAGGTAGACTCATAATATCTTGTGAAATTTTTTCTGAGATTGGAAAATCACCCTTTTTATATCCAAGATAGCTAAAACACTCCTGCAGATGTAAAGGGATTGGGTAATGTACTGCCGTTGGTATCCCTGCATCTTTTAAACTTGCTTGAACATCATCTCTTAAAGAGGTTGAAGGCTGAAGGTTGAAGGTTGAAGGTTTTATTCTTATACTGTATTGTGCAAACGCACTTTTAGATCTTTTATCAATATGTGGCAGTACAATTTCATATTCCTTCTGACTTCTACCTTCTGCTTTTTTTCTCAAAACATTAGTATATTTCTCTGCAATCTTTTGCCTTAGAGCCAAATCTTTTGGATAGTATTTAAGCTTTACATTTAAAACAGCTGCTTGAATAGTATCAAGTCTTCCTCCAATTCCTATATATTTATGATGGTATCGTTTATCTTGACCATGAACTCTAAGTTGTTCTATTTTAACAGCCAGCTCTTCACTATTGGTAAACACTGCACCCCCGTCACCAAAACACCCCAAAGGCTTTGCAGGGAAAAATGATGTTGTAGAGATATCCCCTAGCTTACTGTCACAAATACCGTTATAAGTACTTCCAAAAGATTGTGCACCGTCTATTATAATTTTGATAGAGGCTGAGGGTTGAAGGTTGAAGGTTGAAGGTGTTTTTTCTTCTGCCTTCTGCCTTCTACCCTCTACCTTTTTAATCACTGTTTCAATGGCATCTATATCAGCCGGCTGTCCATAAAGTGATACGGGAATAATAGCTTTTGTTTTAGCTGTAATTGCAGCTTCAATTTTAGATGGGTCGATATTATAGGTTTTTTCATCAATATCTACAAATACGGGCTTTGCACCTAATAGTGCTATGGTTTCAGCAGTTGCTATAAAAGTAAAGGGTGTTGTTATAATCTCATCGCCGGGTTTTATATCCAGCGCTATCAGGGAAAGTAAAAGTGCATCGGTACCGGAACTACAGCTTATAGCATATTTTGCACCTGTAAACTTTTGTAAAGATTGTTCAAGCTGTGTTATCTCTTCACCCATAATATAGTTTGATTTATCTAAAACTTTATGTATTGCACTGTCTATCTCATCTTTATAAAGTTGATACTGATACTGAAGCTTTGCAAAATCTATCTTTTTAATTGTCATTTTCTATTAACCTTTAAATAACCATCAATTACTTCATAAAAAGCAAACTGATCTTCAGCCTTGTTATCCTTAAATTCTAAAGTTTCACCGGATATACCCACCCAGCCTATTTGACGTGCGGGAACTCCCACCATAAGTGCATAAGGTTTTACATCTTTATTTACAACAGCTCCGCTTCCAATTAAAGCATATTCACCTATAGTCACTCCGCATACAATTGTAGCATTTGCTCCAATAGAACAACCCCGTTTAAGAAGTGTCTTTTTAAACTCCTCACGTCTTACTATAAAAGCTCTTGGATTTATCACGTTTGTAAATACACAAGAGGGACCTAAGAATACATCATCTTCACACTCAACACCCTCATAGATAGAAACATTGTTCTGAACCTTAACGCCGTTACCTATACTCACTTTTGGTCCAACAACACAATTCTGTCCAAAAGAACAATTCTTACCTATGTTTGTATCAGATAAAATATGGGAAAAGTGCCAGATCTTTGTGCCATCGCCTATATTTACATTATCATCTATGAAGGATGAGGGATGAAGGTAGAAGGTAGAAGGGCTAGACATTTCTACCACCTTTTACTGTTATTAATTTATTTAACATTTTTTCTATCTCCATTGATAAATTTAAAATACTATCAATATTTGATGCATATTCAAAACTAATAGAAAGTTCTAATTGAGTTTGTAATTCATATAAAGAACCCAATGAAATTTGTAAAAATCGTACAAACTCTTTATCACTATTTCTACCTTTTCCTTCTGCAATATTACCTGGAATAGAAACAGCACATCGTCTTATTTGAGAAGTCAAACCATACAATTCATCTTTAGGAAACTCTTTAGTTATCAAATACACTTGCTTTGTTAATTCCATTGCCTTTTTCCATACAATTAAATCTCTGTAACTATTCCTTATCCCTTCTACCTTCACCCTTCTACCTTTTTAGCAAAAGAGTGATAATCACCTTTTAATCCAATCGGATCTAATTTTCTTATTTGTGAGACTATATTTATAGAACTATAGGCATCATCAAGCCCAAAGCCGTCACCTTTTAAGATCTTCTCATAACTTACAGTGTGCAGGTCTTTAAAGCCGCCTGAAAACTCTATCTCTTCCCCCTCAACGGTTATAGACCTGAATGTTGTCTGCCCCTGCTGTTTAATATTTTCAGGGATATAATCATAATTTACAGATAAGAACCACTTCACATTTGCATTTTTAAGTTTCATAAACCCTGCATTTGTATGTGGTGTTTTTAGATGAACTATATTTTCCTCCACCTCTCCAAATATCCAAGAAAGCATATCAAAAAAATGAACCCCTATATTGGATGCTATTCCGCCGCTTTTCGATTCATCACCTTTCCAAGATATAAAATACCATTTACCTCTGCTTGTTAAGTATGTAAGATCAATATCATATATTTTGTCTGGATTTTGTTCCAACTCTTTTGATATTTTCTTTTTTAATGCTATTATTGAGGGGTGAAGTCTAAGCTGCAAGATAGTATTTACTTTTTTGCCTGTTTCATTCTCTATTACTTTTAGCTGGTCAAGATTATGAGGGTTTAACACTAAAGGCTTTTCACATATGGCATCGGCACCGCTTTTAAGAGCAAAACGTATATGAGCATCATGCAGATAGTTTGGGGTAGTGATACTTATATATTCTATTTTTTTATTGCCGTCTCTGTGCCATTTATCAACAAACCTGTCAAATCTTTCAAACTCTGTAAAAAAAGAGGCTTGTGGAAAATAACTGTCCATAATACCTATACCGTCGTAGGGGTCAAGTGCGGCTACTAGATCATTATTAGTTTCTTTTATAGCCTTCATATGTCTTGGAGCTATATAACCTGCAGCTCCAATCAGTGCAAAATTTCTCACTATAACCTCCAGCTTGGATCTTTAACGATCCCTTTTACATCTATAACAACTCTTTCTTCATCACTTATAGTGTCATAGTCATCCATATTAAGTTTTGTAAACTGCTCATGTGCAACGGCTGTTATAATAGCTGAATATTTTTTATTCTCTTTAAATGGATCACTTATAAAACCGTGCTTATAATTTTTCTTTTCCTCTTTTTGATCTACCCAAGGATCATATACATCCACATTACACTCGTATGTTTTAAGCTCCTCTATTATATCAACAACTTTTGTATTTCTCATATCAGGGCAGTTCTCTTTAAAAGTTAAGCCCAAGATCAATACATCAGCCCCTTTTATAACTTTACCTTTTTTTATCATCTGTTTTACGGTCTGTTCAGCAATATATTTACCCATTCCGTTATTTATCTGTCTTGCACCCAATATCAAATTTGGTTT
This sequence comes from Campylobacterota bacterium, assembly GCA_034717895.1. Taxonomy (GTDB): domain Bacteria; phylum Campylobacterota; class Campylobacteria; order Campylobacterales; family Arcobacteraceae; genus JAIOSF01. Next base: position 4,213 of record JAYEMD010000007.1, read on the forward strand.
ATAACCAAGCTCTTGAGCTTTATAAGTAAGATAGTATGGATCTACACCTATACAGTGACCTCCCACAAGTCCGGGACTTAATTTTATAAAGTTCCATTTTGTAGCGGCAGCTTCTATCACTTCATTTGTGTCTATATCCATAGTATCAAATATAAGTGCCAATTCATTTATAAGAGCAATATTTACATCTCTTTGGGTATTTTCTATCACTTTACTGGCTTCTGCAACTTTTATGGAGCTGCATCTATGTGTACCTGCAGTTATTATTGAGCTATATAATTGATCAACTATTTCTGCAATATCAGGGGTACTTCCAGAAGTAACTTTTAAAATATTTGTTACGGTATGAGCTTTATCTCCCGGATTTATCCTCTCGGGAGAATATCCACAGAAAAAATCTTTATTAAATTGTAAACCAGAAACCTTCTCAAGCTCGGGTACACATATATCTTCTGTTACTCCTGGATATACTGTAGATTCATATATAACGATGTCATCTTTATTTAATACACTACCAACTGTTTGAGATGACTTAATCAATGGGGTAAGATCAGGCTTGTTACTTTTATCTATAGGGGTAGGAACAGTAACTATATAGATATTACATTGTTTTATATAATTGGTATTAGAAGTATAAATTATATTATTTTGAATCTCTTCTAACTGATTGTTATCAAGCTCTAAAGTTCTGTCATAAAATCCATTAAGTTCCTTAATCCTTTCAGTATTGATATCAAAACCAACCACATCAAAATTATTTTTGGCAAAAGCATGAGCCAAAGGCAATCCAACATAGCCTAAGCCTATTATTGCTATTTTAAAACTTTTATTATTTATCATACATATTCACTTTTGATTTTATTTATTAAAAATCATGATTTATAAACTTTTAAAAGTTTATAAATCATAACTAAAAACAACATTATAATAAAAAAATAATTAATCTCATATTTGAAAACGTTTATTACTAACAAAAATGATTATTTTTAGAAAAAGGGGTCATTACAAAATGACCCCTAAAGATTAAAACCCTAAATTATCCAAAACCTTATTTTCTACATCTCTTAAACTTACAAAAGGCTTTGTAACATAATCCTCGGCACCTACTTTGTTTGATTTTATAACTTTATCTAATGTTGAATAGGCAGTCATCATTATAACCTTTATATTTACATTACTCTTTTTTATCTCCTCTAAAACTTCCAGTCCATCCATTTGAGGCATCATTATATCAAGTAATACAAGATCATATCCACCTCCTTTTACTACATCTAGTGCTGCTACAGGATTAGAAAAAGTTTCTATCTGAAACTTTTCACTTCTACTTAAAAACTTTTCAAGTGTTTCTAATATATCTCTTTCATCATCAACAATTGCTATTTTTTTTGCCATCTAACTCTCCTTTAATTTATAAATTTACAATTTTCTACTTTTACCGTATTTAACGCCTTAAATACCCTACTTGTAGCATGTTCTATATCATTACCCAAGGTTAAAAGATGCTCATTAGAATCATTTTGAGCATTTTTATCTATATAATTTTGTACTCCGTCGTGTACTAATGCATGTGCTTCATTTAACTCTTTCCAGTTAGCAGTTTTTGTAAACTCATGCCCTTGAGCTTCTTGCTGTGAAATCCATTTAGCAAGGTTACACTCTTTGTGTGTTGCAACTCTAAATGTACTTCTTTCATTTAGTTTAGCAAAATTAGATGTTTTGAAATTAAGATGATCAAGTTTTAAAGAGTTTAATTCATATACCAAATCTATATCACATACCTGCTCTCTTGCCTCATCTCTATATGTTGCATGGTTTGCAACGCTTAGTAATCTATCGGACAATGATGAAACCTCTTTTGCCAGAGAATCAATACTTGAAGCATCACTTGCATTTTCCTGTGTATTTTTATCAAGCACATTTATAGCATCGTTTATCTGAATTATACCCCTGGTCTGCTCAGAAGATGCTTGTGAAACAAAATCTATCATCTCTTTGTTATGATTAATTTTATCACTTAACTGTGTATAACCTATTATCATATCATCGGCGATCTTTTTACCGTTACTTGTTTTTTCTGCAGCATTTTCAACAAGTGTTTTTATCTCATTTGCAGCTTCTGCACTTCTTGAAGCCAAGTTTCTAACCTCTTGTGCAACTACGGCAAAACCTTTTCCTGCTTCCCCTGCGGTAGCTGCTTCAACTGCCGCATTTAGTGAAAGGATGTTTGTCTGGAAGGCTATTTGGTCAATAACAGTAATAGCTTCATTGATTGCAGTTACCTGCTCATTGATCTCATCCATAGATGAAGCTGTCTGAGTTGCCAAATTTTGACCTTCTGTAGCAGAAACTATTACATCATCTGAAAGTTTTGCCATTTTATCGATATTGTCACTACTGCTTTGAATATTACTTGATATCTCTTCAACTGCCGCTGCTGTTTCCTCTAAAGATGCTGCTTGTTCATTGGCAGATGTAGATAAAGAATTAGCAGACTTAGATAAGGTACCTATATTATGAGACAACTGTTCACCACTCATCATTATTGTGGCTAAAAGTTCAGATATGTTATTTCCTATAGCTTTTGTACCAAAAATAATAGAACCGATTGTACCGCTTACATTATCCACATCAAACTTATGATCAAATTTTGCATTACCGTACGCTATTAATGCTTCATCCAATATCTTAAATTTTTCACCGAGGTCTTCAATCATCGCATTTACCGAATTTTTAAGATCATTGGTAGATCTGTTATCGGTTTCAACATCAATTTTATATACAAAGAATCCGGCTCTTGCCATTTGTATAGCTTTATCAACCTCTTCTACGACCATTTGATCTTTTTTCATAGTATCTCTAAGCTTATCCATGTATTCATTAAAATGTGATGCCAATTCACCTATCTCGTCATTAGATTTTATATTTATTTTTTGGTCAGCACTACTATAGTTCATAAGAGCTATTACTGAATCATTTAAAAGTTTTAAAGGTGCAATAATTGTCTTTCGTAAATTTAACAATGTCATAGAGAGTAAAACAACCGCAAAAATAACAAGAAGAACAAGTGAAATTTGTATAAGCTGCTGCGCATCATTTACGGTAGCTTCAACTATACTGATTGGTCTAGCTACTAAATAAAGTCCAAGTTTTTTATTTTCAAAATTTTTAACATATTCAAAAGAATAAAAATACTTTTCTGAAATTAAAGATCCGTTTTTAAGAAGTTGATCTATATCTATTGTATTAGCATCATTTAAAAAATCTTTATCGACAAACTTTTGAGAGATCAAATAGTTTTTAAATTTTTTACTTTTGTCAAAAAGATCAACACTTTTAAGGTTTAAATCCATTAAAAATAAAAATGCATCTTTATTCTTATTAAATTTTTTAGCAACTGAATTTAACCCTTGAATAAACTCTAAAGACCCAATATGAGTTCCATCATCATCTCTAATAGGAACAACAGATCTTAAACTTAATCCTGCTTTACCAAGCTCCATTGTATTTACCGGTTTAACTGTTTTGTTAACAGTTACGACACTTGCTCTAAAACCGCTTAGATCATCACCGAATTTCTTTGGCTTCCAAGCTCTTATGTATGATCTATTGTCTTTTGTATGAATATGAACTTTAATATTCTTAAAAGGGGTATTTTCTTTCATATCTTTTGATATTCTTGATAAGGTCAATATACCCCATTTTCTGTCATTTGTCCTTAAAGTTTTTCTTACTCTTCCATCATTTGCTATTGAGATGGCATTTGATATACCAACATCTTTTTTTGCCTGCACATAATCCTTAATGTTTTTATTAAGTGACTCTTTAGTTGAAGTATAGACACCCTCTTTTATATCTTGTTTATGTTCATTTAAAACAAGAAAACCTATAAGCAAAGCAACTATTGTTACTGCTAAATTTATTAAAGTAAATTTCTTTTGAACCGAAGCATTCTTTAACATTACAACCCCTCCCATATAATGATATACTTCCATACTATAATAAAATAATTTAAGATTACATTATTTTGACAAAATCATAATGATTTTTCTTAATATAATAAGAAAAATTATATAAGTTCTAAAATATTTATATATTTAGAAAAACAAATTATTAATTGTCAATTGGATATAATTATTAAAACAAAGGGGTATTAGTGAATTTAAGTAATGAAGAGATTTTAGAATATCATTTAGGTGGTAAAATTGGTACACATCTATCAAAAATGTGTGATACGCAAAAAGATTTGTCAATGGCATACACACCGGGTGTTGCAATTCCTTGTAAAGAGATAGAAAAAGATCCGGCACTTGCATATAAATATACGGCAAAAGGTAACACGGTAGCAGTTATTAGTGACGGTACTGCCGTACTAGGTCTTGGAGACATTGGTCCACTTGGTGCAAAACCTGTTATGGAGGGTAAAGTGGTATTGTTTAAAAAATTTGCAGGTGTTGACGGAGTTGATATTGAACTTGATGAGAAAGACCCTCAAAAGATTATAGATATCTGTGCCGCATTATCTCCTAGCTTTGGAGGTATCAACCTTGAGGATATTAAAGCTCCTAAATGTTTTGAGATAGAAAAAGAGCTTCAAAAAAGGGTAAATATTCCTGTAATGCATGATGATCAACACGGAACAGCTATAATAACAACAGCAGCACTTATAAATGCCAGTAACCTTGCGGGTAAAAAAATAGAAGATATGAAAATTGCCATAAGCGGTGCAGGTGCTGCTGCTATGAGCTGTGCTAAAATGTATAGAAAACTTGGTGCAAAACATATCTTGATGTGTGACAGCCGTGGTGTAATAAACAATAAAAGAGATGATCTAAATGAATATAAAAAAGATTTTATAGTTCAAACTCAAGATGAAACACTTGAAGATGCTATTAAAGATGCCGATATGCTTTTAGGTCTTAGTGTTGCAGGTACAGTGTCTAAAGATATGATAGCATCTATGGCACCAAATCCGATTATTCTTGTTCTTGCAAACCCTACACCGGAGATACTTCCTGAAGAGATCATGGAAGTAAGAGATGACGCAATAGTAGGTACGGGAAGAAGTGACTACCCAAATCAAGTAAATAATGTACTTGGATTCCCTTTTATCTTTAGAGGAGCACTTGATGTTGCAGCTAAAAAGATAACAGAAAATATGAAAATGGCAGCAGCCGATGCACTTGCACAACTTGCAAAACAACCTATACCCTACTATGTAAAAGCTGCTTATAACGATCAATCATTAGAATACGGTAAAAACCATATAATACCTAAACCTTTTAACAAAGAGGTTCTTATATGGGTTGCTTCTGCCGTTGCCAAAGCTGCTATAGATGATGGAGTATCAGATGTTAAAGATTTTAATATTGAAGAGTATAAAAAACATCTAAGAGATATTATCTATCTTGAACATGATAGAGAGCATGAGTAAAAAGGAAAATCCTTTTTACTTATTAATGTTTTGGATTGACTAAAGCTATATCACCGAAATAACTTCTTAGTGTTTTACCGCACCCAAGCCAATTTAACAGTCCACCGTTTAAATACTTTACATTTTTAAATCCCATTTTTTTAAGCTGGTAAGCTGCTAGTAAACCTCTTGGTCCTTTAAAACAATATGTTATAATAGGAATTTCGTGACCAAATCTTTCGTGTATCTTTTTAATAGCAACAAACTCTAACTTCCCTCTAGGAATAGTCAAATGGTTCTCTTTCCTTAAATAACCGCTTGCAAACTCTTCAGGTTCTCTCACATCAAGAAGAAGCACTGATAGATCCTCTATTTTAATATCATCAGGTTCTAAAGCATCAACCTCTTTTTCTGCTTCATCTATAAGTTTTTGAAACTGTTCAGATAGATAAACCTCTGCTCTTCTTTGGGCGAGTTCCTCAAGATTAAGATGTGCATCATCTTTAATAGTATCGGTCATTAGACGATATCTTCTAAAAAAGATATGGCAGTTCTAATTCCTGCACCGCTTGCACCTGCTGGATTATATCCCCAAGCACTATTTACAAATGCAGGTCCTGCAATATCAAGATGTACCCACTTTTGTTTGTACTCATCTTTTATAAAATTATCAAGGAACATACCGGCCGTTATAGCTCCTCCGTATCTTGTACTTGATATATTTGACATATCAGCCACATCACTTTTTAGTGTTTTTTTAAGATATCTGTTAAAGTCAAGTCTAGTTGCAAGCTCACCGCTTTTTAACGCACTTTTTACTATTCTTTCATTAAGTTCTGTATTGTTACCCATGATCCCCGTTGTGTACTCACCTACACCAACCACACAAGCACCGGTAAGTGTAGCAAAGTCTAATATATAATCAATCTCTTTTATCTCGTCTTGTGCATAACATAAACAATCGGCAAGTACAATTCTACCTTCCGCATCTGTATTTTTTACCTCTATTGTTTTACCGTTCTTTGCCGTTAAGATATCATCAGGCTTGTAAGCATCACCTCCTATCATATTTTCAACGGCACCTACTATACCGTGTACTTCAATAGGAAGATCAAGTGATGCGATTGTATTCATAACACCAAGTACTGAACAGCCACCGCTTTTGTCACTTTTCATACTTACCATAAAATCACTTGGCTTTAAACTAAGTCCACCGCTATCATATGTTAGCCCTTTACCTACAAGAACAACTTTCTTGTGAGCTTTTTTGGAAGGTTTGTATGTTAGGTGGATAAGCTTTGATTTATGTCTGCTAGCACGACCTACGGCTAACATTGCATTCATATCATTATCTTCTAAATAATCCTCATCAAGGATCTTGCACTCCAATTCATTAACTGTTGCTATTTTTATAGCTTCTTGAGCCATTACGGAGGGATAAAAATCATCAGGTGCCGTGTTTACAAAGTCTCTTGCCAGGTTTACAGACTCACATACGCATACGGCCTTTTCAAACTCTTTTTGTATATCTTCATCAATTGAATCAACTTCAATATAGATATTTTTATCCTCTTTTTCCTCTTTCTTTGACTTGTATTTGTTAAAAGAATAGTTTCCAAGTTCTAAACCTTCAACATAAGCACTTAGATTATCTTTTGATTTTACCGATGCTGATTTAAAGTTTGTAGAGTTTAACTTCTTTATAGCAGCACTAACCGCTAACCTTATACTCTCGTCATCCCTAGAAGGTAATCCAACATAAAGTTTTTTAGATTCAGGAAGCAATACACACTCCTCCTCTTCACCTTTAAAACCAACTGCCTCTAAAATCTCTTTATTTTCTTTTATCTTTTTATTCTTTACTAATACTATCTCAATATCAGTATCTATTTTTTTAGTCGTAAGATTTAAGTTCATGTACTTCCTTTTCAATATCTTTTATTTTTCTTTTATCTTTTTTTGTTGCCGTGTGGAAATAGTATAAAATGGTTCCACCAAACAATGCTGCAAACGGTAATGCAACATACCAATACTCTTTTGCTATCTCTAACACTTTTAATATCTCATCACCAAAGTACCATACGGGTACAATTGTTATAGCCGCCCAACACCATGCACTTACAAGATTTATCAAAGCAAACATTTTTGCATCGTATCTTGTAAGACCTATGGAGATTGGTATAACTGTTCTCATGCCGTACATATATCTTTGAGCAAAAATTATAGGCCATCCGTACTTTTTAAGTAACAGATGTGCCAAAGCGAATTTTCTTCTTTGTCCTGCAAATTTTGTATATACGTAAGACTTATTATATCTTCCTATATAAAAATATATCTGATCACCTACAAAACCACCCAGACCTGCTATAAATATAGCAAATGGAAGCCACATATCTCCCGTATGACATAGAAGTCCACCCATAATAAGACCCATCTCACCTTCAAGGATACTCCAGGCAAAAAGTATAATATATCCATACTCTTTCATAAGATATATAAACTTATTATTTAATCCCTCAACGGGTGCTATATAAAGATTATACCCAAGATAAGTAAAGAACAATAGAAAAATAACCGTGGCAATTTTACCTGAATGCTTTTTTAAAAATTCCATCCTGTATCCTAATCAAAGTTCAATATACTTTGTGCTTGTATCATATCTTTGTCACCACGCCCTGAGAGATTTACAACAACAAGTTTACCTTTTAATTCCTCTTTTCTTTTTTTTAGATATGCAATTGCATGACTAGATTCAAAAGCAGGTATGATACCCTCTTTTTGACTAAGCCATACAAAAGCGTCCATAGCTTCCTCATCTGTTACATGATCATAATCTGCCTCATCCAGATCTTTAAGATATGAATGCTCAGGACCAATACCCGGATAATCAAGCCCTGCACTTATACTGTGAGCTTCTAAAACCTGTCCATCTTCATCTTGAAGTAGATACGAACATTGACCGTGTAGTACTCCCGGAGCCCCTTTTGCCAAAGAACAGCCATGTTTTTCCGTATCTATACCGTGACCGCCTGCTTCAATACCCACACATCTTACCTCTTTATCTTCTAAGAAATGTGAGAACATACCTATGGCATTTGATCCCCCGCCGATACATGCTACAACAGTATCAGGAAGTCTTCCCTCTTTTTCTAGTATCTGCTGTCTTGTTTCCCAGCCGATAATTGCCTGAAAATCTCTCACCATCATAGGGTATGGGTGTGGTCCTGCAACAGTTCCTATTATATAAAAAGTATCTCTTGCATTTGTAACCCAGTACCTTATTGCATCATTCATAGCATCTTTCAAAGTTCTGCTTCCAGACTCAACGGCAATCACCTTAGCTCCTAAAAGCTTCATTCTAAACACGTTTAGTTCTTGTCTTTGAACATCTTTTGCACCCATAAATATTGTACACTCCAAACCCATAAGTGCAGCAATAGTTGCAGTTGCAACACCATGCTGCCCTGCTCCTGTTTCAGCTATAACTTTAGTTTTGCCGAGTTTTTTTGCCAATAAACCTTGTGCTATTACATTATTTACTTTATGTGCTCCGGTGTGGTTAAGATCTTCTCTTTTTAAATATACTTTACAACCAAGCTCTTCACTTATATTTGCCGCATGATACAGAGGATTTGGTCTTCCTACATACTCTTTTAAATAATAGTTAATCTCTTTCCAAAACTCTTTATCAAATCTATACTTTTTATAACTTTTCTCAAGCTCGAGAAGTATAGGCATAAGTGTTTCCGGTACATATCTACCACCGAATTTTCCGAAATGACCGTTGTCATTTGGATCAAATTTTGACTCTTTTGGGATATAGTTATTCATATTTATTTTCCTATTCAAATTTTATTATTATATTATAATTTAACTAAACTCTTTTGTACAAGTATAGTGTAAATTCGTATTGTATTCTTCTTCAAACTCTAAAATTGTATCTTGACTACTAGCATTTGTTATCCTTACAAAGCCTTCTTCATGCTCACAATTTAAACAACTATATGCTTCTAATGTTTTTCCTTTTGTTATATCCATCTCTTTAAAGTTAATTATAGTTTCCTTTAATTGTTCATCTGCTTTTTTTCTATTAAATTTTTGTTTTTTTATTTTACATACTTTTAATTCTATAAAACAAAATTTACTTTCATCAAAAATAGCACAATCACACCTACTCTCATCACTGGAATCATAAACACAATCATCTATAACTAAAAAACCTATCTCTTTTTGAGTATTATTTATTACCTCAAATTGTCCTTTTTCATTCACTATGTATGCAGGATGATTTGGTATGTCATCTTTTATAAAAAATTTTTCTTTTGTTATCTTTTCAATACAATCATCAAATGTTTTAGACATTTTTATACTCTCTATAAATATCCATTAGTTTATCAAACTCATCATCAATAGTTTCACTACTATCATCTATAGCATTTTCACTTATTAATCCTCTTTTGCTTTTTATATCTATAGCTTTTCCATTTTCTATAAAGTAAGCTGAAAATTCATCAGGATTTATCTGTTGAGATCCAGGTATTATCTGAGATATTTTTTCTTTTAAAGTAACATTTGTATTTGCTGCTTTGTAAGCAAATAATAAAATATTTAATGTTGATAACACATATGGACTATGTGTCATAAGATATAAATTATTAGGACTATTTTCCACTATGTTTTTTATAGTTTCTACTTGTGATTTTGGATATAAATTTTGCTCTGGCTCTTCCACAATAATATCATTATGTTTAGAATTTAAATATTTCAAAGTAAGATATAAAGGCAGAGCAGATTGCATTCCACTAGAACTATTCTCAAGTGATAGAAAATTTGACTTATCATAATATATCCTATCTTGCCCATTTATTGATTTGAATTCCATATCCAATAATTTTAATTCTTGTATAGCATTACGTGCTTTTTCATATTGACTAGCAAAATCTAGCAAATGCTTAGGCAAAGGTATATTTGATGTAATCAAACTATAAATTGATTTATTTAATAATGATATTAGGTTTCTCTCAGAAGGTATATATTGAGAAGTAAAGAAAGTACAAGGTTCATTTAATTTTGAATTAATATCTATTGTATTTAATACTTTATCTCCAAAAATCATTTTCTTATTTTTTATTGTAAATAAAATATGTTTAGTATCATCAACATCAAATAATTTAATAATAGTTTCATTTGATATAAAATCAATATCAAGTTTACCAAACTCATATAAAAAACTTTTCGAATATATATCAATACTAGTAACTATAGTAATAAGCTTAGCTAAAACACTTTTACCACTACCATTTTCACCGATAAAAAGATTAATTCTATTAAGTTGTATCTCTACATCTTTTAAAACACCAAAGTTCTTAACTACTAATGTTAACATCTAAATATCCAACACACTATAAACAGGTGCATGTTGTTTTACCTTATCTGAACCTTTTAAAAATTCCAAATTCATTATAAAACAAACCTCTACTAAATTGGCTTTTGTATCAATTACAAGCTTTGCTGCAGCAGTTGCCGTACCGCCTGTAGCACACAGGTCATCTATAATTAGAACTTTAGCACCAACTTTTTCTTTAAAAGCATCGAGATGTATCTCAACTTCATCAATACCGTATTCTAATTCATATTTTTCACAAATAGTAGTACTAGGAAGTTTACCTTTTTTCCTAATTGGAACGAAACCTATACCCAATCTATCAGCTAAAGCAGCACCGAATATAAACCCTCTGGCATCGAGTCCCGCAACATATTCTAAACCCATCTCTTTATATTTTGCTTCAAGGTGATCCATAAGAAGTTTATATGCTTCTTTATTGTTTAAAAGTGTTGTAATATCTTTAAAAACAATATCCGGTTTTGGAAAATCAGGTATATCTCTAATACTTGTTAGTAAAAATTCTTTTTGCTTATGTGTCAAATTTTTCATCTCTCATCCTTAAAATTATCATCAACTATCTGGCACATAGTATGCCCTATTAATATATGCATCTCCTGAATTCTTGGAGTATTATTACTTGGTACAACTAAATTTATATCGCATACCTCATTCATATCTCCACCCTCTTTACCGCTTAATCCAACTGTTTTGCAACCAAGTTGTTTTGCTAACTTTAAAGCATTAAAAACGTTCTTACTATTACCGCTTGTACTTATCCCGATAATAAGGTCTCCATTGTTTGCCAGAGCTTCCACTTGTCTGTCAAAAATTCTATCGTAACCGTAATCGTTGCCGATAGCCGTAAGTGCACTTGTATCTGTTGCCAATGAAATAGCAGGAAGACCTTTTCTTTCGCTTTTATACCTTCCTGTTAATTCTGCCGCAATATGCTGAGCATCTGCTGCACTTCCCCCATTTCCGCACAATAATATTTTATTATTACTCTTTAATGTTTCTATAATCATTTCTGAAGCTTTTGCAATATTATCAGGCATTATATCTATAACTTTATTTATAGTTTCAAGATGTGATTTAAATTCATCGGTTATTGTATTTATCATATAGTTCCAATCTATTTATATAGTAATAATTTTAACTAATTTCTATAAAAAAACTGCTTATAAGTGATAATATTAAATTTTTATATTACTAAACAATTATTTTTTCATAATATATTTATTAATATTACGATAACATGCTAACTATGAATGAAGAAAATATAAATAATCTTATTGCACTATTCAAATGTGAATGCTATGAAAACTTTTATTTTGATGAGACTACCCCTTCTATCAATATAAGAAGAATTGACAATAGTAAGGATAGCAATATATTTACGGAGCTTGATAGTATTACAAATGCTTTGATAACTTACAGTATAGACTTTAGTGTGGATAAAGACGGAACCATCATCCTCTCTTAACCCCTACCGAAAGTTTATTTCAATACAATATCGGGTATACTTTTTATAGATTCCAAAACATAATCTGCTTTTGAGTTTTCTTTATCAAAAATATGTCCGGTCATAACCTGTATAGTATTTCCTATCTTGGAGTTAACAGCCAATTGAATATCGGATCCCTTGTCACCAACCATCCATGAATTTTTAAGATCAATATCAAATAACTCTTTAGCTTGCTCTATCATACCTATCTTTGGTTTCCTGCAATTACAATTATCATCCGGACCGTGAGGACATAGCAAAACAGCTTCAATTTTTATATTATGTTCCTCGAACTTTTTTAACATCCACGAAGTAAGCCTGTCAAAATCATCTTTACTATAGTATCCTCTTGAGATACCTGACTGATTTGTTACGATTATAAATTTATAATCAAGTTTTTTTAAATATCTTAATGTTTCAAACACGCCGTCTATAAACTCAAAATCTTCTATTTTATATAAATAGTTCTTTTCAATATTTACTACACCGTCACGGTCTAAAAAAAATACTTTTTGCTTATTAGAAAAGCTCATATTCCTCCGACCTTACACCCTCATTGTATATCTCTTCACATATATCACCGCTATTTTCTAGAATAGTTACTTTCAATTTGGACTCCAATAATTCAATAGTTATACATAGTTTTTCACTCTCAAAGAACTCAATCTTTTTATCGCTTACTTTCCAAGTATCTTCGTTAATATTAACGGCATCTGTTATCTTGAAAATAGAACCTTCAAGCATATTATAAGATTGTACAGCTGTTGTAACTGTAGAGATATCCTGCTTTATAGATGATGCAAGGGCATCAACCCTGGAATCTAAAAACTTAGGTACGGCAACAGCCGCAATAATTGCCAAAATAGCTATAACGAAAATTAATTCTATCAAAGAAAAAGCATTTTTATTGTTCTTTATATACATAATAAACTCTTTTTATAGATTTATATAATGATTATAGTAATTAAAGATAAAATAAAGTTTAAGTATTTGACTACAGATATGACCATAAATTTACATAATATTTATATAAAAATAATTTGATATAAAAAGATAGCTTTTATAAGTTTTTAAAAACTTATTTAATAAAGATTAATAGATAAAAAATTTTAAATTTTTTATCTATTAGAAGAAAAGGGTACAAGCTTTTGCTTTTATTCCCATTCTATTGTTGCAGGGGGCTTACTACTGATATCATAAACCACTCTGTTTATACCCTCAACTTCATTGATAATTCTTCTACTCATAACCTCAAGAATATCATGGGGAATATGTGCAAATGTTGCCGTCATACCGTCAATTGCATTTACGATTCTGATACAAGCGGTATTATCATAAGTTCTGTTATCTCCCATAACACCAACAGATTTTACATTTAGAAGTACCGTAAACGCCTGCCAAGTTTTATCATACCAGCCGCTTGCTCTTAACTCCTCTAGCATAATTGTATCTGCTTTTCTTAAAATCTCAAGATCGCAGCTCTTTACTTCACCCATTATTCTAATAGCAAGACCGGGACCGGGGAACGGGTGTCGTCCGATCATCCTTGAAGGCAGCCCTAACTCTAATCCAAGCTCTCTAACTTCATCTTTAAATATCTCTCTTAAAGGTTCAATAAGTTCAAAAGTCATCCAATCAGGAAGCCCGCCGACATTATGGTGCGACTTGATTGTTTTTGATGGTCCTTTTACGGATACTGATTCAATAACATCCGTGTAAAGTGTACCTTGTGCTAAAAAAGAGATACCGTCATGTTTTTTAGCTTCCACATCAAATACTTCAATAAAAGTTTCACCGATAATTTTTCTTTTTGTTTCAGGATCAGTTACACCGGCTAACTTTCCCAAAAACTCTTCAGAGGCATCAACCGTAATAAGATTAATATCTCTTTGTGCAAACATATTTTGAACATCTTCAACCTCATTTGCTCTTAACAATCCATTATTTACAAATACAGGAATAAGTTTATCTCCAATTGCTTCAGATAATAGTGTTGCAACAACCGAACTGTCAACACCGCCGCTTACACCGCAAAGAACTTTTTTATCACCTACCTGCTCTTTTATCTTAGCAATCTGTTCTTTTGCAAAGCTACCCATATTCCAGTTTTTCTCACATTTACAAATGTGTTTTGCAAAGTTAACAAGCATTTGTCCACCTTGTACTGAGTGTGTTACTTCCGGGTGATATTGAAATGCATAGATATTTTCTTTTTCATTTGCTATAGCTGCATATGGTGAATTGGCACTTGTGGCAATTGTAGTAAATCCTTCAGGGATAGACTCAACCTTGTCACCGTGAGACATCCAAACGATTTCATTATCCGTAATATCCTTGAATATAGGAGAAGTACTATTTTCAACTTTAAGTTCTGCTTTTCCGTATTCATGATGATCTGCAGGAACTACACTACCGCCTAGGTAATGAGCAATAGTCTGCATACCGTAACAAATACCAAGAATAGGAAGTCCAAGTTCAAATACTTTTTTATCCACTTTATATGCATCTTCTGCATAAATAGAAGCAGGTCCTCCGCTTAAAACTATCCCTTTAGGACTTCTTGCTTTAATATCTTCGATTGATTCATTATAAGGTACTATTTCTGAGTAAAAACCGCTATTTCTTAACCTTTTTGAGATTAACTGAGTATATTGACTACCAAAGTCCAAAACTAATATAGGTACATGTTTCATATAAAAAATTCCTTTAAATACTATTATAGCCGTGATTATACCAAATAGAGGATTAAAGTTAGACTAATAAAATAAAGCAGCGAGTTCTAAAGGGAAAGGTAAATTTTAGAAAACACTAATTATACCAAGAAGTAGATTATTTACACTAGAATAAAACTCTTGCGTATGGGTAACAATATAATTAAATCTATCAGGATCAGACATCACCCAGCCGCCAAAGAGTGCACCAAGTATAAACCAACCGAAACGAACAAATAGTACTTTCATACTTATATTACCTTATATTCTATATTTAAATTTCAATAAAATTTAAATATAAAACATAAGACAGGTCTTAACCTGCCTTATATAATATTATGCACCTATACCTAAGATTTGATATTGTCCATACCAAACAGCAACAGATACAAAATAACCTATAACAATTGTCCATGCATATTTCATATGCGCACCAAATGTGTATATTCCAGGAAGTTTACCCATAACACCGACACCGGCAGCAGAACCGAATGATATCATCGATCCACCAACACCTGCCGTTAATGTTACAAGCATCCACTGATCAAGTCCCATAGCCGGACTAGCTTTTAGAACAGCTGACATAACAGGTACATTATCAACAATAGCAGATAAGAAACCAACACCTATATTTGACCAAGTAGGACCAAGTACGTTTGGATCATATACTACAACAGCAAGTGCTAACCAACCTATAAAGTATAATGCACCAACAGCAGCAAGGATACCAAAGAAGAACATCAATGTATTATTCTCTATTTTTGCCATAGAGTGGAATACGTCAAATTCACTTTTATGGATAGTTTTAAGCCTGTAAGCATAAAGTTTAAGAAGGGAAAGACCAAACATCATACCCCACATTGCAGGAAGATGAAGAACCTGATGAGACATTACAGCACAGAAAATTGTAAATACTCCAAGACCTACAACTACGTTAGCACCAGTCATAAGCTCCGGCTTACTCTCTTTTGAAGCATCAAAGTCAGGTTTAACATCAGGAACAAATCTAGCTAAAATAGCAGCTGTTACTAAATAACCTATTATAGAAGCCGGGAATAAGAATAAGAAGTCAACAAAGGTACCTTTTCCTGCCGTCCATGCCATAAGAGTCGTAATATCACCAAATGGAGACCAAGCACCACCTGCATTTGCAGCAACAACAATATTTATTGCACCAGGTACCAAGAACTCTTTTTTATGCTTTTCAATTGTAATAAGAACAGTTGAAAGAATCAGTGCTGTTGTTAAGTTATCTGCAATCGGTGAAAGGAAGAATGCAATAAATCCCGTTACCCAGAACAGTTGTCTGTAGGTATAACCTTTAGAGATAAGGTTATATTTCATTCTGTCAAATACACCCATATGGATCATAGACTCAATGTATGTCATAGCAACAAACAAGAAGAAGAATATTTCAGCTATCTCAAGTATAAGATGCTGAGCCTGAGTATGAACAAGATTCATATTCAGATGATTCATTGCATAATAAATACCTATTAGTATAAATAGTAATGTACCTGTAAGCAATGCCGGCTTTGCCTTATCAATGTGGTAATGCTCCTCCATGGCAACAAAATAGTAACCTATTACAAATATAATCAGTGAAGCTATACCAACCCACGTAAATGTTAGATCAGGAGCAACTTCTCCTGATGTACCGCCGCTTGCAAAAGCAAACACACTAGTTAAACTAATCAACAATAGTTTTAACATCATCTCTCCTTAATAAAATGTGCACCTATAGATTTTTTTCTATTTATTGCACTTTGAATAATTGATTTTGCCGTAAGTAACCTTAAAAACAGCAGTCTCCCCACATCCTCTTTTAGATATGACTCCACCTCTTCCAAAGCATCTATAAGGTCTTGATACTCTCTTACTATTCCTACATTTGTCCACATCAATGTTCTTAAAGCATTTTTTATAGCTTTGTCTGAACTTTTTTGAAGTACATAATGGGGAGGTTCTTTTATCTTCTTAAATTTATCATCTTCTATATGAAAATTTTCCTCTTCTATTTTCATAACAGCTCTATTTGAAAATACAAGACCCTCTAAAAGAGAATTAGATGCAAGACGATTTGCACCGTGTACTCCAGTACAAGCAACCTCACCTACGGCATAGAGATTTTTGCTTCCCACAACTTTTGAGTCAAGATCTACCTCTATCCCCCCCATACTGTAATGAAAAGCAGGACTAATAGGAACTCTTTCAAAAGGAAGATCAAATCCTATCTCTTTTAGATCTTTATAAATATTTGGGAACCTTTTTTTAAAAAACTTTTTCTCAAAATTCTTAAAAGAGAGATAAACTTTAGAACCTGTCTTTTTAGAATAATCAAATATTGCACGACTCACCACATCTCTGGGTGCTAGTTCCGCATCTTTATGGTAATCTTTTAAGAATGCATACCCCTCTTCATCTTCTATTATTGCACCCTCACCTCTTAGTGCTTCTGTTAATAATTGTTTTCTTGCATTGGGTGAATCGACAAAAACAGTAGGATGAAACTGCATCATCTCCATATCTTTTAAAGGGATCCCTTTTTCTACACAAATTCCTTGTATATCACCCGCAATTGTTGTAGAGTTTGTATGATATCTATAGATAGATCCAACACCTCCGCTTGCTATAATAGTATTTTGAGCATAAACTATTTTATCAACACCTTTATGTATAAGATGAACACCGTAACAGATACCCTCTTCATATAAGATATCTATAACTATAGCTTCTGTTACAATCTCATGTGGACATTGTTGAAGCAAAAACATATGCATCATTCTTCCTGTTGCATCACCGTCTGCATGAAGTATTCTGCTTGTACTGTGAGCAGCTTCTTTTGTATAAGCTAATTCACCATCTTCATTTTTATCAAAATCAAACCCTGCATCTATAAGATCGTCAATAGCATCCATAGAACACCTGCTTAATGTTTCTACAGCCTTTTTATCGTTAAGTTCTACACCTGCCGTCATTGTATCTTGTATATGCAAGGGTACATCAGTTATATCTTTTGCTCTAACAACACCGCCTTGAGCCCAGAACGTATTGCACTCCCAAGGTGTTTTCTTGCAAACAACCATAACTTTTTTATCTTTAGGTATTTTTCTTGCAGCATTAAGTCCCGCAATACCTGCACCAATAATTAAATAATCATAAATCATTTTGTAACTTTCTCTTTATTGTCAACATATTTTGGGTCAGATTTATATCCGCAACCTATGAATAACAAAGTAAATATTAATATCATATATATATTTTTCATATAAATCTCCATAGTAACCGACAATATTATCTTAAATCATATAAAAAATTAATAAAATTTTGATATTTTTTTCAGTATAATCGCACAAAATATTGTTCAAGGGACTACAAAATGAAATTAGCAAATAGAATGGACAGACTTTCGGAGTCTATTACGATGGCTATAACAACATTATCTAAAGAGTTAAAAGCTCAAGGTAAAGATGTACTTAGTTTTAGTGCGGGTGAACCCGACTTTGGTACACCTCAAGTTATAAAAGATGCTGCTGTAAAAGCTTTAGAGAATAATGAAACTACTTATACGGCAGTTGACGGAACACTTGAGTGTAGACAAGCAGTTGCCGATAAACTTAAAAGAGACAATGGTCTAGACTACGATGCTACAGATATAATAGTAAGCGTTGGTGCAAAACATTCTCTTTTTAATATTTTCCAAGCAGCTGTTGAAAAAGGTGATGAAGTTATTATCCCTGCACCGTTTTGGGTAACATACCCTGAGCAGGTTAAATACAGTGAGGGGACGCCGGTAGAGATACTTACGGATGATTCTACAGGATTTAAAATAACTCCCCAACAGTTAAAAGATGTGATTACCGATAAAACAAAATTCTTGGTACTAACAACACCTTCCAACCCTACAGGCAGTGTTTACACGAAAGAGGAGATATTAGCTTTAGGTGAAGTACTAAAAGGAACTGATATTACAGTAATAAGTGATGAGATGTATGAAAAACTTATGTATGACAACACAGAGTTTACTGCAGTTGCTAGTGTAAGTGAAGATATGTTCAACAGAACAATAACTATAAACGGATTAAGTAAATCCGTAGCAATGACTGGTTGGAGATTTGGTTACTTAGCTTGTAAAGACAAAGAGCTCTTAAAAGCTATGAAAAAACTTCAATCACAATCAACTTCAAATATAAACTCTATCACGCAATCCGCTGCTATTACAGCACTTGACGGTAGTGCAGATGCTGAAATAGAAGCTATGAGAGTACAGTTTGAAAAAAGAAGAAATATTGCAATTGGTCTTATATCTGATATTGATGGTCTATCTGTAGTAAAACCAAACGGTGCATTCTACTTATTTGTTAATATTAAAGATGTTTCAAACGATTCTATGGAGTTCTGTAAAGGACTTTTAGAAGATGTTGGGGTAGCTGTGGTTCCCGGTGATGCATTTGGAATGCCCGGATACTTTAGATTATCTTTTGCTACAAGTGAAGATATTATAAAAGACGGTATATCTAGAATAGCAAAGTTTGTTCAAGAGAACAAGTAATAAACATACCAATATATAAAAAGGCTTTGGAATTTCCTCCAAAGCCTTTTTAATTTCCTATATAAATTTAAAAATTTATCTTCATATCTTTTAATATCCCATTCCACTTCATAACTGTTGTATAATACTTTTTATTTATCAACCCACCGTTATATCCGCTAACGGTCTGAAAATAATTTTTTCTTGTATTCGATAAGTGGACGATATATAAAGAAGCGATTTTTGCCGAAAATGCAATATCCCTAAGAAGTCTTTTCCTTAACTGCCTGTCGGTTAATACATATATATCACTTAGCTCTTTTGGGTATAAAGAGGATACATATCTTGCAGTAGGAACCCTTATCTGCATTGCTCCTAGTGAAGAGTAATATTTACCGTTCTTTTTGTCAAGATCCCCGTAGAGTTTAATACCCCCTGAAGATTCTGTCATACATATTGATGCAATGGTATTTGGAAAACTTTCCCCATCATTATTTGTATAGTTTAAAGCCACAGCTCTTACTATTTTTAAATTACTTATCTGCTGCTCGTTCAATTTAACCTTTGAAAATAAAGGAACTATTGATAAAACAAATATTAGAAAAATTCTCATTAAACCCCCCGTATAACTATAAAAGGGGGATTTTATCTAATTTTTACTTATAACAACAATAAGGTTCACAGATATAAACTTATAATATAATATTAATATAATTTTTTTGTAATATTTATATAAAGTTTGGAGCATCATTGGCAAATAGTATAAGATCCCCAAGGTGGGTCTGTTCTGCTAGTATATCCTGAAGTTTTGACTTATCTTCTAATAATATTGCTTTATTCTTTTCAAGCACTTTATCAAATAACTTGCTGTTAAGACTTCCCGTAACTATTACCATATCAAACACTTCATCAACTGCTTTTATAAACTCAACATTTGCTTCCATTGTTGACTCTACAATACCTGGGGTAACGATAACTTTTCTACCTTCGTATGTTGAGGCTATATTTACAGCTTCAAGCATACCGTCAATGTTTCCGTTAAAACTGTCATCTAGTATAAGCTTACCCCCCACTTTTGTGAAATGAAGTCTATGTTCTACCGGTTGTAGATTATGCAGTGCCAGCTTTATCTCATCTATACTCATCCCCAGCTTTTGAGCCATAAGGACAACGGCAGTTAGGTTTATAGCATTAAAGCTTCCAAGAACAGGTGCATGAAAGTGTTCTGTATTTCCATCTATCTCAATATCAAACCAAATACCGTTCAGGTCACTTCTTGTAATATTTAAACTGTTTGGAAACTTTGTAATAGTATCATATTTTAAAATAGGCACACTATCATGTACAAAAGCATGAGTAAGTCTAGGAGATCTTAATATCTCCATTTTTGTATGGATAATATTATCTAAAGTTTTAAAATACTCTATATGCTGTTCACCGACACTTCCTATAATAGCATATTGAGGTTCTAAAAAGTTCGTTATCTCCTCTATATCACCTCTTTGTCTTGCCCCTGCTTCTGCTATATATATTTCTGTATCACGGGGAAGATCATTGTTCACATCTTTTACAATTCCTGCAATCGTGTTTATACTTCTTGGTGTCATATAACACTTGAACTTTGTACTTAATACTTGAGAAAGATAATTTTTTATTGAAGTTTTACCGTATGACGCTGTTATGGCAACTATTTGTAAACCGCCATAAGTATTAAGATGGTTTTTTGCTCTGTTTTTAAAATTTATAAAAAATATTTTCTCTAGAACTGTACTTACAACATATCCTATAAATAATGGTAAAAACAATCCCAAAGAGCTATTCTGGCTGGCAGTCACCAAAGCATCTACTGAAAAAGTCACAAATAAAAGGATCAATAAAAATCTTTTTACCCTGCTTGTCATCACTAAAGGTTTATCAAGATTTTTATTCCAGAAAAAGAAGCTTGTAAGATACAAAAGATAAAAATATACGTTAAATATCATCTCCGGCAGTAAATAGTAAAAAATAATAGGTGTTGCAAAATAAACTATATGCCACTGCTGCTTATGATGCTTTAAGATCACTCTTTCAATTTTATAATTGTACCATTGAAGGTTGGTGATCATATACCACCCAAGACTCATCACAACCAAAATATGGGTAAAAATATCAAAATATTCCATTTCAATTCCTAATTATCATTTTATATTAATTTGGATTATATCACAAATATCTTTTGAATTTTTAATAAAAAAGTAATGATCACCCTCATAAGCTTTAAAAACACTGTTCTTTATAAGATCATTTATCAACTTACCTGAAGATAAAGAGGTAGCAGTATCCTCTTTACCCCAGAAAATAAGAGCTTGTTTATAAAATCCTTTAAAGTACTCGCTAAAATCCTCATCAACAACATTTTTAAATGTCTCATACATATTATGATCCATATTTTCAACATCTTTAGATCTAAATACTTTTGTGATGTTTTTAAGCCCTAAACTATTAAAAAACTTAGCCAGAGCAATTTTGAGTTTTACCTTTAAAGGCTTTTCCTCAACTATCCCTGCACTGCTTAAAAGTACCAAAGTTTTTGGCATAAGTGTTGTTGCTACCTTACCCCCAAAAGAGTGCCCTGCTATTACTGCATCGTTTGGAACAACCTTGATACTTTCTAAAAATATCTTCATAATATTTGCATAGTCTATAGTTGTTAGTGTATAGTTGTTATCACTTTTTCCAAAACCAGGCATATCAATATAGATATGTTTAAACTCTTTTAGATCCTTGCCAAAGGCTTGTTTCATTATCTCTTTGTTACTTCCCCAGCCATGAAGGAATACTATAGTCTCTTTTTTATCACTATTTACTATCTCATAACTTATATTGAAGTTCTTACCGAAATAATCTACTTTTTTAAGTGCCACTTTTACCTCTACTTTTAAACTTCATCACACTTTGATTTTTTCTGATACTTAACATCAATTAACTCAAAATGCTTTTTAGCATAAGCTATTTGCCATTTTTCACGACCTCTTAAATCACGTTCTTTTTCTGTTCCCTTAGTTTCTATTATAAAATTCCCTTCACTTTCATCATGTTTAATAACAGCAAAATCAGGGTTATACGTTCCAAGTGGAGTTTTTATTTTAAATTTCTTAGGTAACTTTGTAAATAATTTAAATCTTGAAGCACAATTAATAAAATCCTTTTCAACTGTAGAATCATACTGTTCTGCTTCATATAGTCCATTTTGACATTCTTCTAAATCATGTCCCTCAATCTCTTCTAAAAATATATTACTAAACTCATAATAATCATCTATTTTTTTATAAATCAATCAATCTTTAGTTA
>JAYEMD010000008.1:0-6837 GCA_034717895.1 Campylobacterota bacterium
ATGCCTCTTACGATAGAATAAAAAAATTAGATTTTATCCATAGCCCATTTTTAGTAGAAGCAGGTATGGTAAAAGGTGATAAAGAGAATAAAGAGGAAAAAGAATAATGTTTGAAACTTTAAAACTGAAAATAATATCGTATATTTACAAAACTTCCAAGCAGCCTGTAAAGTTCCATGAACTTTTAGCTGCTAATCAGCTTTTTCAAGAGGGTATGAAACTAGACGGAAGCAAACTAGGGTTTAGACTAAGACTTGGACGTGCCTATGTTGTATTTTTATTATTGGCACATATAGTTATACTGCCTTTATCTTTACTTTTGCATGAGATGTTTCAAGCACTTGATTGTCATGCTTCTATAATACTTGCAATATTTTTTACAGCACTATTGTTTGGTATATTCAGTTTTTTCAAAGACTGGACAAGAGACTGTGTAACAAAACAAAGAATAAAACAGATGTGGAGCCTGCACTTCCCACACTTCCCTTTTGATGAGTTCTCTAAAGAGGTTGCTGATATATATGCTCAAGCACAAGAGGAAGAGGTGAAGCATTCAAATTTGGAGAAGTATATTTTGGATAAACTTTCTGAATAGTAGAGTTAAATAAATTGAGTAGGTAATTAGCTTATATAGAACTACTAACTTTCATATTTCTTCCTCTTACTTTTTAACACTCACGCAGTGCTCGCCTGTTTTCTTTTAAACAGGCAAAATTTACAGCTTCGATAATGCAACCAATCTAACGACTAACATCTCTTTTTAATTCAAATAGAAAAGTAGTATTCGGTATTGAAGGGTGGTTGCCTTGATAAAGCAATAAATTTTCTATATTTTGGTGAGAGAGTGAGCACTGTCCGAACGTCCAAAAAAGTGACTGAACGTCACTTTTTTAGTGAGTTGCGCAACGCACCTAAATATAGAAAATTTATTGGTACCCGAAGGGCTTTATCACCTTGCAACCGATTTTTTTGTTTCGTTTTTTTCTAAAAAAATGAAAGTTAAGAAGAGTCAGTTTATCTCCACCTAAAAATAAAACAAAATAATGTATGTTTCTCAAAGAGTGCAAGCACAAGATCAACATATTTAACAAATAATAGTACATTATGTTAGTTTATCACGATATATTGATACTAAACATAGATTATTTTACTAGAAAAAGATAGAAATTTTAAAATTAATTGTCATTTTTATATAATTTTATTGCTGTAAAGCCTATAAGTAAATTAGTGAATCTCTAATTTGATTAAAATCACTGTCAAATACTTTTTTGCTGCTGATATGGCGAAAATAGTTTAGATTTTTCTTTAATAGCTGCTGTAGACTCCTATCTGTTGTTTTTCCTATATATCTATTACACTGTAATAAAGCAGTTTTAAGTATCTGATTTTCTATACAGTTTTCTGTAAATATCAGGTGGGTGCATATTGTTTTATCAAGCCTGTTTTTTAAATGATTGTGTTTTATGGTTTGATTTATTAAGATCTTCCCTTTGATTTTAGAAGTCAGATTTTCTGTTGTATTTTGATAAGCTTTTTTTAGCCCTTTTATCCTCATGTGATTTAAGAGCTGCAAAAACTGTAAAATGATAAATGGTGATATCTCATCATTTCTTTCATCGATCTCTATCCATTTTTCTTAAAAAAATATCTTATATGTTTTATTTAGCGATTTTGACACTACGGGATCTTGCAGGCAGAGATGGAGCATATTGAGATAATCTAGCTGTTAAATTTTGTTAAAATAATATGTTGAAACAGCTAATTTGTATACAATTAATTTATAACAATAAGATTAAATATTTTTATAAAGGTAAAGTGATCGTAGTTTTAGCTCCAGTATAACTTTTATCATTATAGTTGTATGTTGTATTGGATGCTTCAATAGAACCTTTCATGTGATTAACTATAATACTGTAAGACATATGAAGTCCCAGTCCAGTACCGTGTGATTGGTGCTTTGTAGTGAAATATGGTTCAAATATTTTATCAATAACATCTTCTGGTATCCCTCCAGCATTATCTTGTAAAGTTATAATTGCCAAGCTGCTTTCAATCTTCTGAGTAATAAAAACATATCTTTCATCTTCTGGATTATTTTCTATTAATGCATCTTTTGAGTTATTGAAAATATTAATAAAACATTGAAGAAGTTCATTTGGGAAACCTTCCACTTCAATTTTTTCATCAAGATCAAGTATTACCTTAATATTATGTTTTTTACTTGTCGCATTTACCAGTTTTATAAAACTATCTATATTACTTTTCAAATTAAATATTACAGGTTTGGAATCCCCTCTGATAAAGTCTCTAAAATCATTTATAGTTTGTGAGAGATATTGAGCATTGTCATTGATAAGGTTACAAGTTTTTTCAAACTCTTCATCACTTAAATTATCATACTCTTTTTGTATCAACATACCAGTAGCTCCAGTTGATATAACAGAAAGTGGCTGTCTCCACTGGTAGGCAATATTCCCTATCATCTCACCCATAGAGGCTAATTTTTCAGATTTAAAAACCTGCTCTTGGGCTTGCTTATTTTTTTCAACCTCTTCTATCACTTTCAACTCAAGTTGATTGTTGATTTTTTGTAACTCTTTTGAATATTTTGTAATACTTTGTTGCATATTATTAAGTGCATAAGAGATCAATCCTATCTCATTATCTTGATTATCAAATGGTATATCGATATTTTTATCGGGAGAATAGCCTCTTAACAACTTTGCAATTTTTCGTAAAGGATAGAGTAGTTTTTTTACATATAAACTAAAAAGCAAGAAAAATATTACAAGTAAAAAAAGTACTTCAATTAAAAGATTTGTATAACTATTTATAAGCTCTTTATAGTTTTTACTTGAATATGTAAGGATTATATCTCCTATCTTTTTTTTAGAGTTTGGTCTAAAAATAGCATTTTCAACCACAAAAGAATCCTTTACATGGTTCTGAAACTCTTTTGATTTTCTCTCATTGATAAGTTTATTATCTTTTATCACTTGCACAGATAAGATATTTGGATTTGTAATAAGTTGCTCAGTTAACTTATCAATTCTATCATTCATATTCAAATAAAGATTTACAGCAATCAAAGGCTCTATAGTGCTTAATACAAGTTTTGCTTTTTCCATCTCAATATTATAAAATGCTTCTTTGTTTATCTGCTCAACAACATAAAAGATAAATAAGATTGAAAACAATGTTGCTACTGCTATTAAAAAAACTATTTTGCTTGATAGTGATTTTATTTTTGCTGCCATTAATTACTATTTTAACCCTAAATATAGATCTCTACTCTTTTGCCTATAATTATACATAATATCTTGATCATAAGCATAATCAGTTTCAACAAACCGAACCATTTGCAACAAGGCATCCACAAAATTTATTTTTTTAGTATATAGATTATCTTTTTTTAGATATAACACTGTAGATTTTTCTATCACTAAAGAGAACATCAGCCCCTTTTTTAAATTATTGATACCATAAGAGAAAGATATAATCCCTTTTTGTTTAGCTATTGTTGCTATTTTCTCAATATGTTCATCTAAATTAAGCACATAAATAGCAGATGCTTCAGTTTGCTCTGAGAAATCATTGATCTCAACTAAATTTATTTTGTAGTTATAAATATCAAGTTGTCCTTTAAAATTTTTATCAATAAAATCCTTAATTGATACAGCAGTTACAGAATCAACTTTATCATAAACAATAGTATAAACTATCTTATTGTCTATAAGTTTATCTTCTATTTTTTTATCTAAAAGTACAACTTTAGGAAAAATAGATGATTGAGCTTTAAGTAATACATCATCATAGTTGTATCCAAAAGCAAAAGAAAACAGTGTCAAATAAAGAAATAGTATCTTTTTCATTTAAAACTCCTTTCTTAAAGTTATAAAGAAAGTTCTACCCTCTTGGGTATAATCTTCTGTATAGGTATTTGGGGTTGATGGATAAACAACTTTTTCATCAAAAATATTTTTTATACCAACTGTAATATCATAATTGCTTTCATATTTTTTATAGTTAAAAGTTGTATCAAAAGTTGTATAAGCAGGAACTTTGCCTCTTGTATCACTTTGTAATCTCTCTTTAGAACTAACATATTTTGCAATACCACTTAGAGACAAACTCTCATCAATATCATAAGTATAATAACCTTTTGCTAGATGATGTGCAACGTTTGCAGGAGTTGTTGTAACTCCTGTATCTTTTATCTTTGATTCACCATCAACATAAGAGTAGTTAAGATATATTTTATCAGAAGGTGTCATATTACCACTATATTCCACCTCTAAACCATAAAGATCCGTATCTAAAACATTTCTGTAGTAAGGGTTTGCAGCAGAGTTATATATTTGATCTTTATTCATAAGATAAAAAAGGTTTGTCTGTAGATAACTATCGTTTGAAAACTTTTTAATATATGCAACTTCAAAGGCATCTACTTTTTCAGGTTTTAAATCAGTACTTCCTCTTCTTGCACTATTATTCTTTGTAAACATCTCTTGCCATGATGGATTTCTATGAGCACGGCTATAACTCGCTTTTAAAATATTTTTCAAGTCAAGTTGATATACTGTTGAGATTCTAGGTTCAATCCCTGTATTTCCATATGTTGTTTTTTCATAATTAAAACCATACATAAAACTCAACTTATTACTATGTTGAAATTGATCTTGCAATGAATATATTTGAGTATTACGTTTTCCATTTTTATCAAAAAATGGATATGTTTCCGTATAATCAACAAGTGCTACATCACCTGTTGCCCAATTTGATAATTTAGAAACCATTTCAATAGTTTCCTCTTTTAGTAATCTATATCCTGCTGTAATAAGATGTTGGTCAAATCCACTATATGTGATATAAGAAGATTGATACAATGTTCTTTGTTTAGCTAAATGTTCTCCGTAAATTCCATCAGGAAAATTAACAGGAGTTGTAAGTGTTGCAAGAGATTTATCTATACTATATTGATACGCATTCATAAAAGTTAATCCATCTGGAGCTAGTTTCGCTTTAGAATCAAATGAGTCATATTTTACCCCTACTTTTATATCTATGTGGAAATCATCAATATCACGATTATACCCTAATTCAAGATATCTACTTGGTAGTTTTAATCTATCTGAGTCTTGCGGTAAAGATAGATTAATTCCATATGAACTTCCTTGAGAGTGTTCTAAAATACGACTATTAACATAGAGATCTTTATATTTTAAATTTAATCCAAACGAATAATCTTTTAACCAAACAGGAGCATCTCCTGTTTGTGATAAACTTGTATTGTCATAAAGTCCTGCAATACTCATTGAACCTTGCGAATAACCATCTGCACCAGCATAAAGCTTTTTATCATCCTCTTGATAATAAAAATCTACAGTTCCGCTAAGTTCCTCATTTTTAAATTTTTTGATAAATCCACCCATTCTATATTTATCAGAACCATATTTAAAAACAGCTCTATCATTTGACTCAAAATTTTTAAAATCTTCTGCATATGTTATGATATTTATAGATCCAGCATAGGCATTTACCCCATTTGTTTTACTTCCAGGTCCCCTTACAATCTCAATCCTTTTTATCATCTCAATAGGCATACCAAGATATTCAGAGTAAGCATCAAAAAAAAGATTATTTACTAAAACATCATCGATAAAAAGTTTTGTTTGACCATAAGCAAGTGAGTTTGAACCTCTAAAAATAGGAGTTTGGTTATTGAAATTATCAGTAGCCATATCTATTCCAGGAGCTAACTGGATAGCTTCTTTTAGATTAGAAACACCTAGTTTTTCTAACTCCTTACCATGAAAGACAGAGATAATATAGGGTTGATAGTGCTCATTTTGTTTTGTAATTGTTGCAACAGTTTTAAAATGATTCATATCATTAGAGATTGAAGCTAAGATATCATTGCTTTGTGCATTTGCACTAACTGAAGTTATATTTAAAAGCAAAGCAGCACTTAGAATGTTAACAAAAAATTTAGATCTCATTCCTAATCTCCTAATCCATTTAAATAAACCATATGTAAAAATCTTCTAAATTGTATCATAGGCAAACTGTTTTAGCCCTTTAATTAATATTATTCATTACACAATAATAGGTAAATCCGACCACAAAAACTAAAATCTCCAAGCAAACTTTAATAAATAGAATTATTTAATAAAGAATTCTACTTTTTATCATTAAAAACAACTAGTTTGTCATAAATAAAAAAACCTCTTGTTTAACATAATAAAATATCAAATAAACCTTTTATTTACCGTATTTATAAGCATTTTGAAACTACTATTTAGATATAACATATACATATAATAATAAGGTGTTTAAATATGAAATTAAGAAGAAAAAAAGAGTTATTAAAGCAGTTAGGAGAGATAAAAGATTTTAGAGATGATTATAAAATTACATATCAATTAAATGAAATTCTATTCATGTCACTATTTGGATTACTTAAAGGTAATCATACTTTTGAGCAATTACATGATTGGATGGAGTTTAATAGTACAAATAAAATATTTTTAAAACTATTTGTGAAGTTTTTTTCAAGATATGTAAAAAAGAAAAATATAGCTGTTGATGGTAAATGGTTAAATGGTAGTGATGTTAATGGTCAATACACTAAAGAATCACATAAACTGATATTTAATATATTTGATAAGGATAGTAAAATAGTTATAGCTCATAAGTTTTTAAAGAAAGGTAAGCTATACAAATCTACTTAAAAAATTTGCACGTTACAAACTACTAATACTTGATGACTTTGGGATATCTACAATATCACCTGATGATGCAGCAAATCTATTTGAGATAATAGAAACAAGATCTCAA
>JAYEMD010000009.1:0-6685 GCA_034717895.1 Campylobacterota bacterium
CTTACTTGATCCAGAACAGTTAAAAAAATTATAGGTATATCTCTTTTGTACGTTCATTCTCTTTTAAGTGTTTACAAACATCAAAACCGTCAAGATAGGGCATCATAATATCTAAAAGTATAAGATCCGGTAACACCTCTTTATTTGCTAACTCTAAAGCTTTACTACCGTTTGTTGCAGCAATCACTTCATAGTGTGATTTTAAACTCTCTATTATCATAGTGATATTTTCTGCAACATCATCAACTACAAGTATCTTTGCGGTTTTATTCATAATTATTTTCCTTAAAATTAAACTTTATCATAATATTTTAAATATAATTGGATACGTCTTTGAAGTTCTTTTCTTCTCAATGGTTTTTGTATATAATCAACACCGTCGTATATAAATACTTTATCTATAAGATTCTCATCGTTCATAGCCGTAACGTAAATAATAGGTATATGTTTCGTTGACTCATCTTCTTTCAATATCTTACAAACTTCAAAGCCATCCATTTGGGGCATCATAATATCTAAAAGAATAAGATCAGGTTTTTGGAGATTATGCGCTATCTCAATAGCTTTTTTACCGCTTGTAGCTGCAATCATACTATAATCCTGTTTTAACATATGTATAATTCCATGAATATTTTCAGCAACATCATCCACCACCAATATTTTCGGTTTATCCATCATTTACCTCTTTATTTAATATACTTTTTAAGTTTTCTAAACTCTCAAGTGCCCCATCGGTATCAAAATTTTCCATATTCTCTTTTACTTTATCTATCAACTCTTTGAATTTATTGTTTTGAAGGTAGGGAATGATTTTTTCTAAAGCATCTTCAGATTCTACAATATTTATCTCCATATTTTCTTCAATTGTATTTAAAAGTGAGAATACTATCTCTTTATTAAAACTTTTTTGTTCAATAATATCCTCTACATACTCAATCTTATCTATCTCTTCAAAAGTTTTTTCAAGAATACTTTTTAGACTTTCAAGAATATCATCTGAAGGTGTTTTACCGTTTTTTAAAATATTATCTGCGGTTTCCGTCAAGTTAAAAAGCTCTACGGCTGCAATATTTCCACTTACACCTTTTAGTTCATGTACTTTTGCTTCAGCTTTCACCAAATCACCGGCTTTAATATATTGATCAATTATATTAAAAAACCCTTTATATTTTAAAGATATCCTTTTTAGTATCTTCATATATCCTACTTGATTTCCGCCTGCCCTGTAAATACCGTTATTAAAGTCTATAATATCACTTTTTAAATCTTTAAAAAGATCGAGCTGTTTTAGGTTATTGTTATCTGTTTTCTCATTTTTAATATTTATCTTAATATACTTTATCATAATTTTAAACAATTTATCAGGATCTATAGGCTTAGTGATATGATCATTCATCCCTGCTTCTAACGACTTTTCATAATCACCCTTCATAGCATGAGCACTAAGTGCTACAATTGGTACTGTCGTAAAATACTCACCCTTTAGATCTCTTATATGTTTTGTTGCTTCAAGTCCATCCATATTTGGCATCTGAATATCCATCAATACCATATCATATTTTTCTGATTTTATCATCTCCAACGCAATTAGTCCATCACCTGCAACATCTACTATCATCCCTTTTCTCTCTAAAAGCATAATAGCAAATTCCTGATTTACCTCATTGTCCTCCACTAGAAGTATTTTTGATCCTTTTATATTTTCTATTGATAGATCTGTTATATTATTTAATTGTTCTTTAGACTGGATAAGATCATCTTTACCCATTGCATGTAGTATAGTGTCAAACAATAAAGAGGGGTGCACAGGCTTTGTTAAAAATGATTCTATCCCTGCTTTTGAGAAAGAATCAATAACATCATCTTTTGAATATGCCGTTACCATAATAGTTTTAGGGGTATTTTCTTTTAATTCATCTTTTAGTCTTTTATATGTGTCTACACCATTTATACCTAACATCTTATAGTCCATAAAAATAATATCATATCTGTTTTTATCATTTAAAATAGATGTTAGTACCTCTTCACCGCTATGTAAAATATCACTTTTAAGTTTTAATGACTCCAGCATTTGGGATAATATCCGGCATGCAACTATGTTATCGTCAACAACTAATATTTTTAGCTTTTGTAAACTTTCAGGAAATATTACAGGCTTTTTATTGACTATCTTTGCCTCTTGACATTTAATACTAAAACAAAAGGTGGAACCCTCTGATTTAGAACTTGACCCAAGCCAAATCTTACCCCCAAGAAGATGAGAGAGTTTTTTAGAGACAGCAAGTCCCAAGCCACTTCCTCCGAATCTTCTTGTTGTAGATTCATCAACCTGAGAAAAGTCTTTAAATAGTTTTGACTGATCTTTGCTGCTTATACCAATACCGCTGTCTTTTACACAAAACTCTAACACTAAATGATCATCTGTTTTATTTACAAGTTTTGGTGATATTATGATCTCTCCTCTTGTGGTAAACTTTACAGCATTTCCTACTAAATTAATTAATATCTGTTCAATTCTTGCCGGATCGCATATGAGATATTGAGGTATTGAGTGATCATACTTTATAAGAAGTTCTATCCCTTTCTCTTGAGCTTTAAAGTTCATCATACTTCCTATACGGCTTAGCATCTCATTAAAATCAAATTCTACAGACTCTATATCTAATTTTCCAGCTTCTATTTTAGAAAAGTCTAAAATATCATTTATAATATGCAGCAGTGACTGTGCGGCATTATCAGCTTTTACGATATAGTTATCCTGAATAGGCGTCAATGTGGTTTTCTTTATTAGATACAACATCCCAAGAACCGCATTCATAGGTGTTCTTATCTCATGGCTCATACGCGCAAGGAACATTGACTTTGCTTGCGTAGCTGCTTCTGCATCATCTTTTGCCTTTGTAAGTTCCTCTTCATATATTTTTTTAGAAGTTATGTCACTTACCGTTCCAACCATCCTTAGAGGGGTTCCTTTTTTGTCCCTTTCTACAATAGAACCTTTGCTTAACTGCCATATCATTTCACCGTCACTTCTTATGGATCTGTATTCTATTGCATAGATTGATATATCTCCATTTTTATACTTTCTTCCAAATTCCAAAACTCTTTGCCTATCATCAGGATGAATTGTATTAATCCAGGTTTTATTGGTCACGTCTATTACATCTTCAGGTTCCAAACCAAGCATAGTTGCCCATCTTTCATTTACTACAAGTTTATCGGTAGTAAAATCTATATCCCAAGAACCAAGATCACCGCCTTTTAATGCAAGCTCAAGTCTTTTCTGACTTTGCTGAAGCTGATCTTGTATCTTTTTTCTTTGAAATATCTCAGCTGATAATTTTCTATTCCAGTATAAGAATATTGCAAACAATATTACTACGGCAAATAATATTTTTCCTATTAAACTATAATCAACTTTTGGTTCAAATTTAACAGATATCCATTTTGAATATATATTACTATACTCATCTTCGCTAATAGAGTCTACAAGCTTTTGAAATACGGAAAGAAGCTCTGCAGAATCTTTTCTTACTGCAACTGACAGTTCCCATTTATCACCTGTTTGACCTGAGATTTTTAGATCTATAAAATTACCCTTTTGGATCTCATATACTATAGGTGCAACAGCATCAATAAAACAAAACAGCTCACCTTTTCTTACTCTTAAAAGTCCGTCATTTACATTTTGTACCTCTACAATATCTATATCATGATAATTTCTTTTCAAAATCTCATAATAGGAGTGTCCTTTTACAACACCTATTTTTTTATCTAGAATAGTTTCTATCTTATCTATATACATCTGATCTTTTTGTGTTACTATAACCAAGGGAAAAGATAGATAAGGATCGGTAAATTCTAAATATTTACTTCTATCTTCTGTTTTCATAGCTAAAGGTAAGATATCACACTTTTTAGCTTTTACTTTATCAATTGATTCACTCCAGCTTTTCGTTTTTACTAATTGTATAGGATATCCCAGTCTTTTTTCAAACAATAAGATATAATCAGCACCCATACCTATATAGTTGCCGTTTGTATCTAGTTTTTCAAAAGGAAGCCAATTTGGATCTATACACATTCTTACTATTGAGTCGTGTTGCCGTATCCAATTTCTTTCCCCTTTTGTTAAATCAATTTTTTTAAGATCACTACCACTGCCTATATATTTTTTATATATTTTTTATATCTCTTTTTCGTTTATATCATTCAAAGCAACTTGAAATATATCTCTTAATATTTTATTATTAACAGATGTTCCTATAGCTAAAACTGAACCTTTTCTTTTTACATTTGACGCAATTTTTAAATTTGTAATAAAATTTTCTTTTAAAATATGATTGGCTACGGCTCTGTTTCCCACATATGCCTGAACTTCACCTATTGATAATGCCTCTATGGCATATGCACTATTTTTATACTCTTTAAATATTGCATTTGGTGCAGATTCTTTTATACTTAAAGGTGTTCTAAAACCTTTCTCCACACCGATTATTATATGGTTTAGATCTTTTTCTCCATCTATTTTCAGATCAGTTTTCTTATTTGTTAATATAACATGAGGGATAGTGATATAGGGGGTAGTAAAAGCATAAAATTCTTTTCTCTCATTAGTAGGAGTGATATCTGTCATTGCATCTAAAGAACCGTTCTTTACTTTGTCAAGATTGTTCTTAAAGGTATCGGGTATAATTTTTAGCTTCCCTGCAAGCCTCTTGTTGATTAGATCAATATAGTCAATACTCAAACCTTTTGGGATACCGTTTTTTTCATAACTTAAAGGGACCCAGCTTCTTTGAACTCCAATTGTGATCACTTTTTTATTATGCAGCCATCTTTTTTGTTCACTACTTAAATTTAATTTCTCGGTTTTCGTAGAATCCCATATCTTATCCCTTAATGCCGATAACTCTTTGGGTGGTATTTTATTAAATGCTTTTTTAATTATATTATATAGATGAGGATACTTATGATTTATAGCTATTGTGGTTTCACCGTACTTGTTGTAGATTGTTTTTACGATTTTAAGGGAATACTTTTGCAGATCATATTCATTTATATTTTGTGCTACCAAGGCATCTGCTTCATTTGAAGATGAAAGTTGTTTATACATTTTATCTATACTGGATTGTTTTACTATAGAAGTTGTTGGAGACAACTCTTCAAACATAATATTTGTTATTGAGTTTTCTTTTAGATACACTTTCTTATTTTTCAAATCATCTAAAGAGTTTATAGTGTGGTCATCTTCCCTTACAACTATATAGGTGGGTATAAAATCATAGGCTTGTGTAAAATCAAAATATTTTATATCTCTCTCTTTACTTTTTGCTATCCCCATAATACCATGTATATCATCACCCTCTACAGCTTTATTAAAACCTTCATTCCAAGTGTCATATCTGGCAGGTACAAGGTGTAGTCCTCCATGTTTATTAAGTAACTTTAAAATTGAGGTGTGTAAACTTTCCTTGTTTTTATCATGTGCCCAATAGTCCATAACAGCAATCTTTATAAGACGATTTTCATTTATCCACTTATTTTCATCAACCGTATAGTTCTCAGGGTTACTGTTCTGTGCAAATAAAAAGGTTATTAAGATTAAAAAAAGCGATATATACTTCATATATAAAAGTTCCAGTAGTATTTTAAATATTATATCATTATAAGATTAAATATTATCACTATAAAACATCATCAAAATTAACTTAAAAACTCTCTATATATATTTCACGGGAACATAATGAGTACCTTCAAAAAGTCCATCTTCACTTAAAAAATGATTTTTCTTAAAAATTGTATATGAGGGGATAGTGTTTGCTTCAAAACCACTGTCAGGAAGCCAGTGGTGATAGATCCACTGGATAAGTTTTAAAATATCTCCATATTTACCTTTTACTTCAAAGGTTGCACAAATCACACTTTCAATATCAAATGAGGGAAGATTTGTATTTTTAAGTTTTGAATCATCTTTTGGCACTATACAAGCTACATAGTTACAATCTTTTAGAGGTGTTATAATAGGGTTGTCGTGATAGATACCAATTTGTTGATACTCTTCAATCTCGTTTGTATATACCCATGCTATCATCTTTTGCCAAAGCTCAAATGATCTTCTGTCGTACCCTCTTTGTCTTATATAATAAGCTTTATCTGCTTTGGTTTTTACTATCTTTGGCTGTAGATGTGAGAAATCCGCTTGAGAAAGAGTGGCTGCTTGGGATTGGCTTAATATTTTGTTTGAATACTCTTTATATCCGCCTTTTCTCCATATCTTTGGTGTCTGATCAAATCTTTGTTTAAATGCTCTTATAAAAGATGTCTGAGAACTGTAGCCGCACATATTTGCTACTTCTGTTATAGTGGAGTATTTGTTAGAGATAAGCAGATTTGAGGCTTTTTGAAGTCTTATAGATTTTATGGTTTCATATATATTTGCACCCATCTGCTCTTTAAACACTTTGTGAAGGTGATCTTTACTTATTTTCATCTCAAAGGAGAGCTGATCTATATTTATATCTGTTTCAATATTAGTATTGATATAGTTCATAAGATCATTTGCCAGTTTTGAGTGTTTTAGATTTGTCTGTTTTTTATGCATGATAATAATCATATCAAAAATAAACTATTTTTTTACTAAAAACAGATAATAGAATTAACAAAAATAGATAACTTTGATATC
>JAYEMD010000010.1:0-6681 GCA_034717895.1 Campylobacterota bacterium
GACTTTTTTATCAGAATATTGGATTTTTAACTCACCCATTTGGTAATCCTTTGTAAATGTAGTTGAAGTTATATTCTATGGTATGTTTGGTTAGTTTTAGATTTTGCTATTGCATAATTTGGGATTATTATTTCACCGTTTAAAACATTATTTTCTAAAATTATATCTTCTGCATTTTTAATTAAATTTAAAAGTACCTGCTTTAATTCATTTGAAAATGTTTCAATCTGTTCATTGCAGTTTAAACGGGTAACGATCTTAATACCCTTACTTTTTGTTAACTCTTCTACAATACTTAATGTTGAATGAACAATATCTTCTAAATATACTTTGTTTTTAACCGTATCTTTTTTAAAAAAATTTCTGAAATCATTTATCGTATTAGATAGGTGTTGAGTATATTGGGATATTAAATTTAGTTCATCGGAAAATATCTGTTTATTAAAATCATTAACGGCTAATTTAAATGATAAATTATTAGTCGTTGCACTAATAGCAGCTAGCGGTTGTCTCCATTGGTGAGCTATCATACTTATCATCTCTCCCATTTGAGCCATTTTTGATTGTTGTAGTATTCGTTCTTTTTGATAAATTGGAAAATAAGATTGTTTTATTTTATCTATTAAGTCATCTATTCTAAACGGCTTAATCAGGTAATTGCTTATACCTAACTGTATTGATTCTAATAGATAATCGGTATCTGAATGCGCTGTTGTAAGAATAATAGGAATATCATATCTCAATTCGATAATTTTAGAACTCATCTGTAAACCGTTTAATTTTGGCATATTTATATCGCTAACTATTATATCTATAGTATCTTGATGTTTAGTAAATAAAGATAATCCCTCTTCACCGTCAACTCCTATATAGATATGTGAACATATTTTTTTAAAAATAGCAGATATATTACCTCTAATGGTTTCATCATCCTCAACATATAAAATTGTCAACTCATTTATATTTATATTCTTGTAATCAATCATTGTCTCTTTAATTTGTAACCTTGTGAATATAAGGTCTCTATAAGTGTAAAGTTTAGTTTGTTTTTTAATCGATAGATTAAATTCCTAATTCTGGAATTGTCACATTTATCATCATCAAAAACATATATCTCAAGATCAGATGCTGAAAAAATTCTATTTGGTGTTTGTGTTAATATTTCAAATATTGATCTTTCATTTTTTGTGATTGGGATCTCTTCATTGTTTTGAAACAATTGGTTTGAGCTTTTATTCCATTTGAAATTACCTGCAAGATTAATAATATCATTTTGTTCATTTTTTATAATTATCTTTTCTATTACTTCAGCTAATTCTAAATGATCATAAGGTTTTACAAGATAACCTTCTATACCAACTTTTATACAATCTAAAAAATATTGTTTATCTTCATAAGCAGAAATAATTACTATTGGAATAACTTTATCAATTTTCCTAATCTCTTTTGACATATTTATACCATCCATCTTAGGCATATTTATATCTGTAAATATAATATCTATCTTATCTCTGCTCTTTCTAAATAGTTTTAATCCATCAGCTCCATTGAATGCACATTGAATATTAGTAAAATAATTACTTAACATTTTTAAAGTTTGCTTTCTTACCGCTTCACAATCTTCAACATACAGTATATTGAAATTTTTAGATTTAGTTAATAACAATGATAATTTAAGTACATCTTCATCAGTCATAAAGAATTATATCATATATTATATTAAGTAATTATTCCATAATTATTAATTGTATATTTAGATATACCTGTAAAATATAACTCCAATTAATGTTGGCAATATAACTTCTATAACTATAATAAAAATCTCACTATTGTTTAGATAAATCTTCAAAAAATAGAAAATTAAGAGAAATTATTTTATTAGATTTAAAGGTTAATCTTGCAATGTAAAGTTACCTAAACACATTCTTTGGATAAAACATCTTAAAGATCAAGAGTGATCCAAAGAGCAATAGAGTGATTTTAAAAGAAAAATTTAAATTAAAAACTAAACAAGATATAAAATATAATATAGCCACACTACCATACCAAAAGGCAGTAAGTGTTAAGAATATACCAACTATTCTAATAACCGTACCTATAGCATTACTACTCATTATTCTCTCCTAGTTTTTTGATAATAGCTTCTATCTGTCGTCTGTGTATAAAAGTGTGCATAAACATAAATATACTCCAGTCAAAGTTGTTGAATTCAATAAACCAAGGGTGTTTTTTCTTTGCTTTTGATCGGTTTTTTGGATGGTTTTTTATATATAAAAAGTATCTGCTGTAAAACTCTAAAAATTCATCTAGCTGATCTTCTTTATTCTCTTTTGGTTTTACATTTTCTATTTTTATCTCTTGCAAAAACTCTTTTTCTTTTGAGAGTGTATCTATAAGAGTATGTACAGCGCTACCCGCAATGGTTAGATGCTCTAAAACCATATTGATAGAGAACTGCCTTGTATCATCTTCTATGGCAAAAGTTCTATCTATGATCACTTTTCTTTGGTGAAACTCTTTTGGAAGGTTTTCAACTATTTTTTTTATGATACCTATCTCTCTTTTTAGATACAAAAGTGCTAAATCCCACGTAAATACAACTCTTACAGCTGGAACTAGAATATTTTTTATAAGCAGTCTTTCCATATCGGGCAGTCCTGCTCCCGGTTTTTCTAGTGTCATATGAACTCCTTGTGATAAAATTGTAACGTTCATAATATAAAATATAACTTAAAATTAGAGTATATACTCTAAAAAATATAAAATTAATAGTGCAATTACTCTAATTATGGTAAACTTTAATATGGAAAAAAAGAAAACATCAAAAACAAAACAGAAGATAAAACTATGTGCTATAGAGCTTTTTAATGATTCTGATACATTAAGTATAACTACGAACCATATAGCTAAAAAAGCAGGTATCAGTCCCGGGAATCTATACTATCACTATAAAAATAAAGAGGATATCATCAAAGATATATATAGTGATATGTCTGATACCTTTGAAAGTTTTAACAGCTTTGAGCTTATACAAAAGAGTCAAAATCCTATAAGGGAACTTGATAGTATGTTTGACAGATACGGTAAGCTGTTTTGGGAGTATAGATTTATGATGAGGGATATAAATACCTTGATGGTACTTTATCCAAAGCTAAAAGAGATGTTTTTAGAAAGACAAAACAAAAGGATAGTTCAGATAGAAGGTGTTATAAGATACTTTATATCTTTGGGTATCTTTGAAAAAGCAGATGATGATGAGATAAATTTGCGTGCTAGATTGAACTGGTTTATCTCCTCATACTGGCACTTTTTCTCACTAACCACAGGAAATAGTATAGAAGAAGCTATAAAAGAGAGTAAGCTAATAGTGTTTAAGATAAATATCTATCCTTATCTTACTCAAAAAGGGAAAGATATGATTTAAGCTATAGTTAATTGTCACTTTCTAAATGAAAATTAAATTAAAACTTATAACAATTTGCAATGATAACACTAAGTGTTATAAACTCTGTAGGTATATAGTTTATAAGATTGGCATACTATAGATCATCTTTTTTGTCATATTGGAGACTTGATTGATATTATATTTGAATATTATTATAAAAAAGATAGTATATGATAATGAAACAGATAAATACGGCACACTATAATAATAACGGTATAGAGATGATCATGGGCTCATATGAGGGTAAGTTATGCTTGCTTGACTTTACCAATAGAAAAAACAGAAGTACAATTGTTAAGAGAATAGAAAAAGCCTTAAATGGAAAGTATCAAGATTGTGAAGATGAGGTACTAAAAGAAACCTCAAAACAATTGGATGAGTATTTTAACGGTAAAAGAGAAGAGTTTGACATCCCTTTACTTTTAATAGGGACAAAGTTCCAAAAAAGTGTATGGAAAACTTTATTGGATATCCCTTACGGCGAGACAAGAAGCTATAAAGAGCAGGCACGAATGTTAGGGGATGAAAAAAAGGTACGGGCTGCAGCAAATGCAAACGGTGCAAATGCAATAGCTATAATAATACCCTGCCATAGAGTTATAGGCTCAAACGGTAAGCTTACGGGATATGCAGGTGGAGTTGATATAAAAGAAAAGCTCTTAAAGTTGGAAAATGAATCAAATATATAGCATATATAAAACACTTCTAAATACTTACGGTGCACAAGGCTGGTGGCCTTTTTTAGGTGTAGGCTACCATCCAAACGACTATGACTATCCAAAAAATGAAGATCAGATATTTGAAGTGGCATTAGGCTCGATCCTTACACAAAATACCACTT
Source organism: Campylobacterota bacterium (assembly GCA_034717895.1). Classification (GTDB taxonomy): domain Bacteria; phylum Campylobacterota; class Campylobacteria; order Campylobacterales; family Arcobacteraceae; genus JAIOSF01. The sequence goes on from JAYEMD010000010.1 coordinate 4,287, forward strand.
TTGTATCGGTACAAAAAGCTTTGAATAATCTACAGAAAATAAACTGTACCACAAGTGATACCATAAAAGAGTTAGATATAGAAGAACTAAAAGAGGCTATAAAACCTGCTGGATATTTTAACCAAAAGGCTGATTATATTTTAAACTTCATTGAGTTTTATGACAGTCTGGATGGAAAAGTACCAAGCCGTGAAGAACTTCTAAAAGTAAAAGGGGTAGGGGAGGAGACAGCAGACTCCATACTTCTATACGGCTACAATCAGCCACAGTTTAAAATAGATGCTTATACTAAAAGATTATTTGTAGAACTTGGACTTGTAAATCACAAAGCTAAATATAAAGAGATGAAAGCTTTAATGGAGGAGAGTTTAAAAGAGATTACAGAAGATAAAGATAAACTTAGAATAATATATCAAGAGTACCATGCGCTTATAGTTGAACACGGGAAGAGATACTATTCTAAAAAGCCTTACGGGGTGGGGTGTTTTATATCTACTAAACAAAACGTTAAATAGTTTACTATACAATTACAAAAAGATATTAGGAAACAATATGAAAAACAAATTTATAGATGCTATGAACTTTAGACACGCCTGTAAGCAGATGGATCCTTCAAAAAAGATAAGTGATGAGGATTTTAATACTATTTTAGAATCAGGTAGATTAAGCCCAAGCTCTTTTGGTACGGAGCCTTGGAAGTTTTTGGTAATACAAAACGAAAGTTTAAGAGAGAAACTAAAAGAGTTCACGTGGGGAGCACAAGGTACACTTCCAAGTGCAAGCCACTATGTAATCATATTAGCTAGAAAAAAGAAGACCATGATACACGGAAGTGAATATATTATGAATCTATTTAGAAAGGTACACAATATCCCGGAAGAGATGGTGAAAATAAGATCAAATTTCTACACAAACTTTCAAGAAAAAGATTTTGCTATAGCTTCAAGTGAAGATAAAATGTTCTCATGGGCGTGTAGACAAACATATATAGCTTTAGCAAATATGATGACAGGTGCTGCATATATAGGAGTTGATAGCTGTCCTATTGAAGGGTATAAAAAGAGAGAGGCTACACAGTTTATAAAAGATGAGCTGGGAGTAGATACGGATATCTTCGATATCTCTGTGATGGCTGCTTTTGGTTATAGAATAAATGAGCAAAATCCAAAGACAAGACAAGATATGGATACGGTAACTACTTGGTATAGATAGTGTTGTATCTTTATACGGCAGTACCTTTATAGCACATGCGGCACTTTTTCTTACTGCTTTTATTGTCTCTTTGGGATTTTATTTTTGGTTTCGGCTAGAAAGATAAAAATAAAAGTGTAATATATAAAGGGCACCTCTAAAATATTAAGAAGTAACAAAGTACTAAAATCTAAGTATGTTTTTTATATAATAATTTATGAAATTTTTTCACTTTTTGCTCTTTTTTATTTTTTTACAAATGAACTTATATTCTGACAATATCAAATATCCCGATGATATCTCAATCGGTATTGGTAAAGATAGTTCTATAAACGTAGATATATATAGATTTGCTCTTAGAAAAGAGTTCAATGATGTTTTTTTTAAGAGTGAAAATGGTTTTTTAAGTGGTTATTATGAAGCATCTTTAAATTTATGGGATTCTAAATGTAGAAATATTCAAGTATTGGCTTTTTCTCCGGTTTTTGTCTATTATTTTAATTTGGATAATCGACCATTTAAGCCCTATATTGAAGCAGGTATAGGTGCAGCTTATTTATCAGATAAAATCTGTGGAGAAAGAGAATTTTCAACACTTTTTCAATTTGAAGATAGAATTGGTTTTGGTATAAGTACTAAAGACTATAATATTGATTTAAGATATATGCACTATTCTAACGGTGGTATAAAAGAACCAAATGATGGAATTAATTCTATTGTTTTAAGTCTTACGTTCCCTTTTTAATTAAATACTTTTAAAAATAGAAAAATGAACCGACAAAAATACTACGCTTATGATATAGAAACCTTCCCAAATATCTTTAGATACAAGAGTATTTGAGATAAGCCAAAGAAAAGACAAAATATGGATACGGTAACTACTTGGTATAAATAGTAAAGATTACTAAAGCCAATAACTCAATAATAAATATAAGTATGTTTATTCAATTCTTTTAATAGAAAGTGATGATTTTAAAAAAAGTTATAAAAAATTTATTGAAGTAGTCGAGCATTCAAAAGAATTGAATTTTTCTGTTTATCTAGGATCTTTATTATTAAAGAATCAATACTATAAATTAAAAGAATTATTAGAGTTACCAAAATATAATTTTAAAGAAAGATACAAAGTCCTTTGGTTTACACTTATGACTTTAATGCAAGATGAATTTCCAAATGAGATTAAAAAGATGGGTAGTGAATTTGA
>JAYEMD010000011.1:0-62020 GCA_034717895.1 Campylobacterota bacterium
AATATCATTATCTTGAAGTATTGCTATACCTGCACTGTCATAACCTCTGTATTCAAGTTCTTTTAAACCCTCTATTAGAATTTTGCTTGTATCTTTACTTCCTATATATCCAACTATTCCACACATATTAGTTTAACCTTTTTCACATATTAATAATCGCAATTGTACTGAAAAAATACATAATTAACGGTAAATGTTATATAATAAATAACACTATTCTATAAGATTGGAGAAAATATTTTGAATAATCTACCGTCACCTTGCTATGTATGCGAAGAGGAACTTTTAGAAAACAATCTAAAACTTTTAAAATATGTTCAAGACAGTGCAGATGTAAATATACTTCTTGCACTAAAAGGTTTTGCTATGTTTTCTACATTTGATCTGTGTAAACAGTACCTAAAAGGGTGTTGTGCAAGCGGTCTAAATGAAGCAATAATGGCAAAAGAGCAGTTTGGGGGTGAGGTACATACCTACTCCCCCGCATTTAAACCAAATGAATTTGAACAGATAACTTTAATATCTAATCATATAGTATTTAACTCATTTAACCAGCTGGATAGCTATAAAGATCAAGTAAGAAGTGAAAACTCACTGGGACTTAGAATAAATCCCGAGTATTCATCTGTAGAGGTAGACCTTTATAATCCGTGCTCAGCATTCAGTCGTCTAGGTATAACAAAAAAAGAGTTTGATAAACACCTAGCACTGAACACTGAACACTTAACACTAATTGATGGTTTACATTTTCATGCTCTTTGTGAACAAAACGTAGATGCCCTGCAGGGTGCACTGGCAAACTTTGAGAAAAACTTCAGTGGATATTTTCACTCTTTAAAGTGGGTAAATTTTGGTGGAGGTCACCATATTACAAGAGAAGATTATGATGTAAAAGGGTTAATAATACTTTTAAAAGATTTTAAAAGCAGGTATCCCCACCTAAAAGTATATCTTGAACCGGGTGAAGCAATAGGGTGGCAGACAGGTTATCTTGAAGCAACGGTTTTAGATATAGTACATAATGAGATAGATATAGCCATATTAGATACAAGTGCTGAGTGTCATATGCCCGATACTTTGGCTATGCCTTATAAAGCGGATATAAGAGGTGCAAGCAGTGACCCGAAAAAGAAACCTTACTCTTACAGACTAGGGGGCAATACCTGCTTAGCTGGGGATATCATAGGTGATTACTCTTTTGATAACCCTTTAAAGATAGGGGATAAGATAATACTAGAAGATATGATCCACTATACGATGGTAAAAACAACCACCTTTAACGGTATCAATCTTCCCAGCATCGCTATAAAAAGAAAAGAGGGTATCTTTGAGGTTATAAGAGATTACTGCTATGAGAGCTATAAAGACAGGCTCTCTTAAACAGTAAATATAAGTATGATATTTATAAGTATTATCTCAACCATAACTATCATAGCCCCCAAAGTATCACCGTTTAAAAAGCCAAGCCTTTTTTGTAGTGTTTTTAGTATATAGTTTACTAAAAGTTTTAGGGGATAAAGTAAGAGAGTCATTAGAATATGAGGCTCATAGTTCTCTTTCATAGCTTGTATAAATGTGCTTTTTTCATGAAACTCAAATTCAAGAGAAAAATGTACGGCAGTTCTGCTTAATAGCAATGCAGTGAACAACACAAGATATTGTTCCAAGTATAAACAATACACCATAGATGAGATAAGAAGTATCAAAAAACTTACACTCCCCAAAGCCCCTATGGAACCAACTTGAGGTTCATGCATAACTTTGTATATATCTTTACTGCTATAAGAAGCGTACCAGCCGTCAATAGTATCTGCCAAACCTTCAAAGTGTAAAAAACCCGTCATAAAAAGATATATAATAGAAGCTATAAGTGCACTGTATACTGGATGAAAAGGGAGTATATTATATATCAATACGGTTAATAGTGCAAGTATTACCCCAACAAGAGGTATTCCGTACAATACCCCTTTATAAAATTGTTTGTTTGCTTCAAAGCTTTCTGTTCTTAGAGCTAGGGTACTAAAGTATGATATAGCAAAGATGATGCCGTTTATTTTATCATTTGAGCTTGGTTTCAATACCATAATCTACCCTTATAACTTTATCACATTTTGAAGCGATCAGTTGACCTATAATACCGCTTAGGTCTATATATTTTCTACTTATTTTATCTATTGGTATTACACCGTGGTTTACATCATTTAATACAAAGATAATATTTGCATCTTTTTTTAAAAGTTTTTTTATCTCTTTGATTATTTTTTTTTGGGATAACTCCAGATGATTTAAAAGCCACATAGATAAACAGTCTATAAGATAGGTTTCGTTTTTTTTAATAATTTTATGAAGTTTTGTTGTTTGTTCCACTGTTTTAAAAAGATCTTTTCTTTGGAGTATATGCTTTTTGATCCTTTTTATCATATTTTTATCATCGTATGAGTTGTTATAGGTTGCTATATAAACAGGTTGTTTTTTTGATATTTTTAAAGCTCTTTTTTCAGCTTTTGAACTTTTGCCGGATTTTTGTCCGCCCACATATAATATTTTCATAAAGGGATTTTATCGTTAAACGAATTATAATCAACTTTTAGATACACTTTTTGGATAATTATAAAGCAACTTTATTATTACCACACAAATAAAATATATAAATTATTATGAAAGGATAATGTGAAAAAATTTATTTTATTATTATCAAGCGCAGTATCTTTATTTTCAGCTTCGCAGTTTAAACAGATTGAATTTAAGGGTCTTACTCAAATATCAACAGATGTTGCCATGGAAACACTCTCTTTGGAGAATAAAAACAGTTATGAGATAGAAGAGATCAACTCCGCTATTAAAAGATTTTACAAGTTTGGTTACTTTAAAAATATATGGGTAAATGATGAAAACGGAAAGCTTATATTTAATTTTAAAGAGAAGCCTTTTGTAGTAAAAATAGATATGCGTGGTTATAAAACAAGAGAAGATGAACTAAAACTTCTTTATACGCAGATGAATATTAAAAAAGGAAGCATGTACACTCCAAAAAGGGTAGAGACTGCAAAAAAACTTCTTGAACTTGTATTGGAAAGGGAAGGATATATCAACTCTGTTGTTGAGGTTGATGTTGAGAAGATAAGTGATACAAACGTAGCTCTTACATTTAATGTGAACAAAGGGGAAGAGATACTTATAGAAAGTATCTCATACAAAGGTGCAGCTGCATTAAACAAAGCAGATTTTGACCATGTTACGGCAAATAAGCAGGAAGATTGCTGTTTTACCTGGTTCTTTGGTCAAAACGACGGTAAAATGGACTTTGAACAGTTAAGATTTGACAGTTCACGAATAAAAGACCTTTATTATCAAAAAGGTTATCTGGATGCTTCTGTAACAGCTGCATTTTCAAAGATAGATTTCAATACAAACAGATCTACAATCGAGTATACCATAGTTGAGGGTGAGCAGTATAAGGTAAATGATATAGTTATATATCTGGATGAAACAATTTTAGACCCAAACAGTTTGTATGAAAAATTAAAAATGAAAAAAGGTGATACTTTTGACATAAACAAAGTAAGAAAAGACAACCAACTGTTAAAAGTTCAAGTGGCTAATTTAGGATATGCTTTTGCCCAGGTTAGTTTTGATGTTAAGAAAAATGAAGACAAAACTATTGATCTTGTATATAATTTTATCCCCGGAGATAAAGTTTATATAGATGATGTGATAATCTCTGGAAACCTAAGAACTATAGACAGGGTTGTAAGAAGAAGCGTATATATGGCACCGGGAGACCTTTATAATGAAAAAGATTATCTTGATTCCATAAATGCTCTTAGAAGAACAGGTTATTTTAGTAACGTAAATATAAAGAAAGAAAGAGTTTCAAGCCATAAGGTAAATCTTCTTGTATCGGTTGAGGAAGCACCTACGGGTAACCTTGTATTTGGCGGTGGATATGGAAGCTACGACGGTTTTATGCTTAATGCTTCCGTAAAAGATAAAAATATCTTTGGAAGCGGTATAGATCTTAGTTTCTCTTTTGATCACTCAAGCAGAAAAACCAACTATAATATTGCAGTATATAATCCATCGTTAAACGACGGTGATTACAGCGGCAGGTTCAATATATATAAAAAAGAATCTGAAATTGATACTAATATAAATTTAGATGAAGATGAGAAAACAACCTTTGAAAAAGGGTTTAGTTTAGGTATGGGTAAATCTATAAGTAGATATACAAGAGTAGGTGCAAGTTACAACTACGATAATGTTGATATAGTATATACGGAAAATAAGGAACTAGACAATCACTATACAATAAGTGCATTTACCCCTTATATCAATTTTAATAATACTGATGACTACTATCTTCCAAGAAAGGGTATATCTGCAAGTACAAGTTTAAAATATGCAGGACTTGGTGCCGATGCTAAATATATTCTAAGCTCTACCTCTTTTAAAACTTTTCACTCTTTAGAAGATTTTACCGGTGTTGATGCGATCTTTAGATATAAATTAAGATTAAAATACTTAAAAGACAATGGAAATATACCAGACGGTACAACATTTTACCTTGGCGGTATAAGCAGTGTGAGAGGTTTTCAGTCATACTCTTTACAGCCTGAAGATGATGAACATCCATTTAAAAGATTTGCAACAAACTCTATAGAGATCGGTTTCCCTTTGATCAAGAGCGCAAAAATGAGATGGGGATTGTTTTATGACTACGGTATGATAGGTGAAGAATCATTCACGGAAGAAAAAAGAGCGGGTGCGGGGGCATATATTGCATGGCAGTCACCTATGGGACTTGTACAGTTTATATTCCCTAAAGCACTAAATCCTGAAGATTCTGATACCACATCAAGCTTTGAATTTAATTTAGGAGGTAGTTTTTAATTGGCTGCGATAGATTTAACTAAAAGATTAACAAATGAAGAGGCTTTAGACCTAATAGAAAATGCCTCTTTATTAGACCTCGGTATTGCTGCATCTCAAAAAAAATTACAGCTGCATCCAAAGAAGATAACTACTTTTGTTGTTGACAGAAATATCAACTATACGAACATCTGCTGGGTTGATTGTAAGTTTTGTGCCTTTTACAGACATCAAAAAGATGAAGATGCTTATATACTTTCTTATGAAGAGATAGATAAAAAGATAGATGAACTTCTAGAAATTGGAGGTACTCAGATACTTTTCCAAGGCGGTGTTCACCCTAAACTTAAAATAGATTTTTATGAAGAGCTTGTGGAGCATATAACAACAAAGTATCCAACTATCACATTGCACGGTTTTAGTGCTATAGAGATAGATTATATTGCAAGATTGTCTAAGATAAGTTATGAAGAGGTATTAAGAAGACTTAAAAACAAAGGCCTGGCATCTATTCCAGGTGCGGGTGCCGAGATACTAAACGATGATGTTAGAGATATAATAGCACCAAAAAAACTTGATACGAAAGATTGGCTTGAAGTTCATAGGCAGGCGCATAAGCTTGGTATAAAATCAACTGCAACAATGATGTTCGGTACTGTTGAGACAAATGAACAGATAATAGACCACTGGGACAAAATACGTAAGCTACAAGATGAAACGGGTGGCTTTAGAGCATTTATTATGTGGAGTTTTCAATCAGCTCATACGAAATTGGCCGAAGAAATTCCCAATATAGCTCCGCAAAGTTCAAACAGATACCTAAGACTTTTAGCAGTTGCCAGACTTTATCTTGATAACTTTAGAAATATTCAAAGTTCATGGGTAACTCAAGGAAGTTATATAGGTCAGATGGCATTGAAGTTTGGTGCCAATGATCTTGGAAGTACAATGATGGAAGAAAATGTGGTCAGTGCAGCAGGTGCAACAAACAGTATGAATCAACAGCAGATGGTTGAACTTATCAAAGATATAGGTGAGAACCCTGCAAAAAGAGATACTGCTTATAATATTTTGGAATCATTTTAAATGAAACTATTAAGTAAACAAACTTTTTTTATATTTATATTTTTAACAATTTTACAAGGAACATTAATGTCAGCAACCATAGAAAAGATAAAATACAAGGGATGTGATATCCCGTTGATCTTTGAAAAACATAAAACACTACCGATTTTTAATATGCAGCTTATTTTTAAAAACAGCGGATATATAAATGATGCACATAAAGCAGGACTTGCAAGTTTAACTGCAAAGGTACTAAATGAAGGTACACAAAAAGAGGGTGCGGTAAAATTTGCAAGAAAGCTTGAAAATAAAGCAATATCAATTGGTGCAAGTAACGGTCTTGAGACATTTGTTATAGAGGTAAGCTGTTTAAAAGATGAGTATAAAACAGCTTTAAAATATCTTTTAGAGCTTATTAGTGATCCAAACTTGACTCAAAAAACTTTAGATAAGATCAAAACACTACAGTTAAGTAAACTAAAGCAAAAAGAGGATGATTTTGATTATGTTGCCTCAAACAATTTAAAGAAACTTGTTTACAAAGATACGGCTCTTGAACATCCAAGTTCAGGTACCATAAAAACTGTAGAAGCTATAACACTAAAAGATATAAAATTAAATATGAAAAAACTTTTTAATCAAAACAATCTAATAGTAGCAGCTGGGGGAGATATCTCTTTGGCTGATCTGAAAAAAGATATTATAGTTGTTTTAGATCAACTTTCATCAGAAAAAACAAAAGAGATTAAAAAAATATCTATTGTAGATAAAATGCAAGAGAGTGTTATAAAAAAAGAGACTGAACAGTCATATATATATTTTGCAAGTCCTTTTAAAATAGATGTGAACAGTGAAGATAACTATAAAGCAAAAGTTGCTTCTTTTATATTGGGTGGAAGCGGTTTTGGAAGCAGATTAATGGAAGAGATTCGTGTAAAACACGGACTTGCATACTCTGCATACGGACATATAACAAACAAAAAGTCACATTCATATTTTACGGGATACCTGCAGACAAAGCTTGACAATACTCAAAAAGCAAAAAATATGGTAAAAGGTATAGTAAAAGAGTTTGTAAAAACAGGGGTAACCAAAAAAGAGCTGGATGCGGCAAAAAGATTTCTTTTAGGTAGCGAGCCTTTAAGAACAGAGACTTTCAGCCAAAGAATCAATAGGGCTTTTATGTTATATTATAAAGGTTTACCGCTTGACCATACAAAAACAGAGCTTGATCTGATCAATAGTTTAACACTAAAAGATCTGAACAATTTCATAAAATCACATAAAGAGATAAACAATTTATCTTTTTCTATTGTGACAAAATAACTATAAAGGATAATATTTGTTAAGATTTGCACCAACTCCGACGCAAGATATGAATATAGACGATTTAAGAGTTGCTTTATTTAATCATATCTTGTCAAAACAGCTAAATGAAGAACTTATTGTTAGAATAGAAGATAGTGAGAAAGAAAAAATTATAGAGGGTAAAGAGAAAGAGATCATGGAGATGCTTGCTCTTTTTGGTATAGACTTTACAAGAGCGGTACATCAAAGCGATTATATCAAGTATCATACACAAATGGGTATGAAACTTCTACTTGATAAAAAAGCATTTAACTGTTTTTGCAGTGATGAAGCATTGCAAAGTGATAAAGAAAAAGCAAAGCAAGAGGGGAAACAATACAGCTACAGCGGTTTTTGTGAAACTATAAGTGATGAGGCAAAATTCAACTGTAACGCACCTTTTGTTGTTAGATTAAAAAAGCCGTCACATAATATAAAGTTCAGCGATCCTCTTAAAGGGGAATTGGATTTTACCGCCGATGATGTTGATAGTGTTATTATTTTAGGAAAAGAGAAACTACCTACTTATAATTTTGCTTGTGCCGTTGATGATATGCTTTTAGATATCACTACTGTTGTAAGAGATGAATCACAGCTGACTGATACCGCTAGACAGATACATATAAGAGAATCTTTGGGGTATGAAAAAGAGATAAACTATATACACCTGCCAACTATACTAAACAATAAATCTGATGAAAAGAGTAGCTTATCTATAAAATCGCTTATAGATGAAGGTTTCTTACCTGCAGCGATTGCAAACTATCTTGTACTTCTTGGAAACACTCCTAAAAATGATATATTTACAATAGAAGAGGCAATAGAGTGGTTTGATGTATGTAAGTTATCTAAAGAGCCTGTTGAGTTTGATATAGATAAACTAAAATCTCTAAACCAAGAACATCTTAAACTTTTGGATGATATGAGACTTTCAAAGATACTTGGATATGCAGATACGGATATAGGAAAATTAGCTAAAATATATATAGATGAGTGTAGTACTATAAAAAATATAAAAGAGAAGATCAAAACTATATTTAGTGAAAAAACAACTCTTGATGGATATGATGAGGAGTTTAGATCACTAAAAGAGTGTTTACAAAAAGCACCTTTTATCGAAGAGTTTGAAAATCTTAAAAAATATATCACAGATAAAACTAAATTATCAGATGATAAACTTTTAATACCGCTTAGCTTTGCACTAACAGGTGAAGCAAACGAACCAAAACTTGAGCGTATATATCCGCTTATTAGAAATTATTTAGGGGAGATAATATAATGTTAGAATCACTTTTAGTAGCTTTTGCAACTTTGTTAATCAGTATCATTTCACTTTACAAGTGGGTGATAATAATAGCAGCCCTTCTTTCTTGGGTGCAGCCTGATCCATATAATCCCATTGTTCAGATGCTTTCCAGACTTACCGAACCTGCATATGCACTGGTAAGGAAATATATCCCTACAGTATTTGGGGGCATGGATATGTCACCCCTTATTATTATCTTTGCACTTCAATTTTTAGAGATCTTCTTAGGAAACCTTTTTTCAAAAATGATGTAAAATAACGGGTAAATCTACCCGTTAATTTATATCTTTTTATTCTAATCTTTTTGTTAGATTATTCACCTCTTATTTTCAATTAAAACCCATATTTTTTACTCTTTATTTTTAGATGATTCCCAAGATGCTATAAGCACTAATTGGATAAAATACGATTTATAATTTCAAATAAAACAGTTACAAAATTAAAAGGTTTAATAGATGAGTCAAAGTAAAGATTTTTTACGTGTCATAGTTGAAGAGGACTTAAAAAAAGGTAAGTATAATGAGGTTGTTACAAGATTTCCTCCTGAACCTAACGGCTTCCCGCACATCGGACACGCTAAATCAATTGTTATAAATTTTGGTATAGCTAAAGATTATAACGGTCAATGCTACCTTAGAATGGATGATACAAATCCAACTACAGAAGATACAAAATATGTTGAGGCTCTAAAAGATGCTGTACATTGGCTTGGGTTTGACTGGGGTGAGAAAGTACACTATACATCTAACTATTTCCATAAAATATATGATTATGCTATTGCACTTATTAAAATGGGTAAGGCATACGTTGACAGCTTAGATGAAGAGACGATGCGCCAATACAGAGGTACTGTTACACAAGCAGGGAAAAGAAGTAAGTATGCAAACAGAACTGTTGAAGAAAATCTAGAGCTTTTTGAGCGAATGAAAAAGGGTGAGTTTAAAGACGGTGAACATGTATTAAGAGCGAAAATAGATATGGGTGCAGGCAATATGAAAATGAGAGACCCACTTCTGTATCGTATCAGACATGCACATCACTTTAGGGCAGGAGATGAGTGGAGTATCTATCCTATGTATGACTTTGCTCACTGCTTGTCTGACTATCTTGAAGGTACAACTCACTCTTTATGTACCTTAGAGTTTGAAAACAACAGAGATATTTATGACTGGGTATTGGATACTCTTGAATTAAAACCGCCAAGACCATACCAATATGAGTTTGCAAGACTTGGTATCAACTACACTGTTATGAGTAAAAGAAAGCTTTTAGAGTTAGTTGAAAAAGGACTTGTAAGCGGCTGGGATGATCCTAGGATGCCTACAATTGCAGGATACAGAAGAAGAGGATATACAAAAGAATCTATTTTAAACTTTTGTGACCAAATAGGAATTGCAAAAGCAAACTCAATGGTTGATGTTTCACAGTTAGAGTTTTGTATAAGAGATGATCTAAACAAAAAAGTACCAAGAGTTATGTGTGTACTTGATCCTATAAAAGTAACTATTGAAAACTATGATGGGTCTGAAGAGATAGATGCTTCATACTACCCCCATGATGTACCTAAAGAGGGATCAAGAAAATTGACTTTTTCTAAAGAGATATATATTGACCGTAATGATTTTAACGAAAATCCTCCAAAAGGTTACTACAGGCTTACACCTGAACAAGCTGTAAGACTAAAACATGCATATATTATCACTTGTAAGGAAGTTATAAAAGACTCTGAAGGAAATATTACGCAGATAAAAGCAGAGTATAATAAAGATTCAAAAAGCGGCTCAGATACGAGCGGTATAAAAGTAAAAAGTGCTATTCAATGGGTAGATGCAAAGAGTGCAAAAACTGTGGAGCTTAGAGTTTACGACAGACTTTATTCTTCTGAAGCACCGGAAGGGATTGAGGATCTTAATCCAAACTCTTTAAAGGTTATTAGAAATGCACTTATTGAACCTGCCGTTATAAACGAAAAACCGGATGAAAGATTCCAGTTTGAAAGGGAAGGGTATTTTTATGCCGATCCTGTTGATTATGCAGATGATAAACCGGTATTTAATAAAATAGTTGGGCTAAAAGACTCTTATTCTAAGAAGTCAGAGCCAAGAAATTCAAAAAGTAGACGAAAACCTCAAGCTAAAAAAGTACAAGAGCAAAAAGAGATTGCCCCTATGAGTGAATCTGAGCAGGTATTATTTGATAAATATACTTCTACATATAAACTAAACAGTGAAGTAGCACACATCTTAGCTAAAGATGAGTACCTTTCAAAGTTCTATGAAGAGGCACTATCACAGCTAAATAGCCCTGTTAGTTTAGCTAATATTGTAACAAATGAAGTTGCAAGGGTAATAAAAGAGACACAATCAACCAAGTTAAAGTTCACGACAATGCAAATAGCCAAGCTTGTAAAAATGGTAGATAATGAAACTATATCGAGTAAAATTGCCAAGCAGGTATTTGAAGAGATGGCTAAAAGCGGAGATGAACCAACAAAAATAGTTGAAGAAAAGGGGCTTATCCAGATAAGCGATCCTTCCGTGATCTTACCTATTATTGATGAAGTAATTGAAAAAAACCAAGACAACTTGGAAAAATTCAAAGCAGGTAACACTAAACTTCTAGGTTTCTTTGTAGGACAGGTGCTAAAAGCTACGGCAGGAAAAGGTAATCCTAAAGTAGTAAATCAATTAGTAGCTGAGCAATTAAATAAATAAATTATTAAAAAAACAGGGGTAGAGATAGTTCTGTTTTTAGATGGTGCTGAATTTATATATATTTAATTATCAGTGCTTATCGATCTTTTTTCTAAAAGTATAGTGCAAAATACAGCTATTGTACTACCTATGATAGCAAGGAGCATATCTTTATGGGCATCCCATACATCACCTTGCGTACCAAGATATGCTATTCCAAGATTGCCGCCAAATGTCTCGGCAGCTCCCCACTCAAACAGTTCAAAAACCATTGAACTTGAGATAATTATATTGAAACTGATAAAATGTCCCCAAAAATATTTTAGAGTTTCAATTTGGAACAATATCTCCCTTAAAGGGTATGTAAGAAGCAATCCAAAAAGAAAATGTGCAAATCTGTCAAAATGATTTCTCTCCCAGCCCAATTGATCATTTAATGAAAAAGCAAATATATTTTGAGTCCATAGGTCATAGGGTACTTTTGCATAGGTATAGTGGGCACCTATTTCATGAAAACACAAAAAAACAAAAATCAAACTCATAGATAACTTTGATAATTTAAATCTCTTGTAGTAAAATATAAATGTCCCGATAAAAACAAATACCAAAACATTTTCAAGTAACCAATCTTGTCTATTGTAAGGATTAATTGCCAATAGTAGAAACTCTATTGAAAATATGAATGATAAAATATTTAAATATATTTGCTCTTTTTTTAATATGTATAATTTTCTTTTCATTTTAATAACCCGTCAATGTTTGTAAATCTTAAAGTAGACTACGTATGCAATATATAAACAATTATAGCAATATAGATTGATATTTACCATTAAAACAATGAGAGTGTAGATTAAAAAATATGGCAATTTGTCATATTTTTAATATTAATCTATTTTATTTGTTATAGTTTTATTATATTTCATAGAAAAGGGTATTCAATGTCTGAACAAAAAATTCTTTCAAAATGCAAATGCGGTGGTGAAGTAGTAATATATGATATGCTTTATGAATGCAAGTCATGTAAAGCAAAAGTGTGGAAAATCTCTTTTGGAAAAGAGTTTAAAGAGCATGAGGTGAAAAAACTCTTAAAAGGTGAAACGATTATTGCAAAAGGACTAAAGTCGTCAAATAATACTTTATATGACACAAAAGCCAAAATAGATGAGGGTAAATTAAAACTTATCTTTGATGAGGAGACCAAATCAACTACAATGTTTAAATGTTCTTGCGGCGGTGAAGTTACAAAGATAAAAGGGGGCTATAGATGTGGAGGTTGTGAATTGGTAGTGTGGGAAAAGTTTATGAATAAGATGCTCACCTTTAGGCAGGTAAAAAGACTTTTTAAAGGGGATAGTCTAAAGTTAAATGATCTAAAATCCCAAAGAGGTAACAGATTTAATGCGGAAGTTTTTTACTGTGACAATCAGCTATCTTTAGAATATCTTTGATAAAATACGGATGAAATAAAACTAAAGGATATGAATGTTACTTGGAGTAAATATAGATCATATTGCCGTGCTAAGAGAAGCAAGACAAATAAACGACCCAAACCCTTTGGATGCATTATCTATTTGTAAACAAAACGGTGCAGATCAGATAACCATACATCTAAGAGAAGATAGACGGCATATGCAGGATGCAGATACCGAGAATATTATAAAACTCTCATCTTTACCTGTTAATCTTGAGTGCAGCATCAATGAGGAGATGATAGAGATCGCCTGTAAAAACAAACCGCATAGAGTTACACTTGTACCTGAGAATAGAGAAGAGGTTACAACAGAAGGGGGGCTTGATATTGAAGGTAATTTTGAGAAGATAAAAAAGGCAGTTGAAAAGCTTCATGAAAACGAGATAGAGGTTTCACTTTTTATAGACCCGGATGATTCAAGTATAGAGAACTCTAAAAAACTAAAAGTTGATTGGATAGAGCTTCATACGGGAAGCTATGCAAATATATACGCTATGCTTTACAGCGGATTAGATAAGACTCACCATAGGATAAAAGAGCTTGAACTTCCAAGAAAAGAGCTTGAAGAGAAACTGAAAAAATCATTAGAAAATATAAAAAACTCCTCAAATTACGCAAAGAAGTTAGGACTTAAAGTAGCAGCGGGTCATGGACTAAATTATCAAAATGTTACTGCTATATGTTCTGTAGATTCTATAGAAGAACTTAACATAGGGCAAAGTATAGTTGCAAGAAGTGTATTTACAGGACTTGCAGAAGCTATTGTTTCTATGAAAGAGATAGTAAAGAGATAGATTTGAAAAAAGTTGCAATTAGTATGGGGG
Source organism: Campylobacterota bacterium (assembly GCA_034717895.1). Lineage (GTDB taxonomy): Bacteria > Campylobacterota > Campylobacteria > Campylobacterales > Arcobacteraceae > JAIOSF01. The sequence continues at coordinate 13,576 of JAYEMD010000011.1, forward strand.
ATATAAACGGTGTTGGTGTACAGCTTGCACTTGAAAACCATAAAGAGGTAAGTAAAATATGTGAGCCTTTATATTGTATAGATAATAAGCTTTTAAATAAAGCAGCAGATAAACTGTCTATTAATATACCAAAAGGTTTTAAATGTTACGGCAGTTATAAAGCTTGTGATATCACACCTTCAAAAGTTAAAAAAGATTCAGGAAGATTCTCATATGATTCTTTCAGATCTGCTATAAAACTGGCTAAAGAGAAAAAAGCAGATGCTATAACAACACTACCCGTAAATAAAGAATCTTGGAGCAGGGCAGGTATAGACTATGTGGGTCATACAGATATGCTTCGTGACGTTTTTAAAAAAGATGCCATTATGATGCTTGGGTGTGATAAGATGTATGTGGCACTTTATACGGAACATATCCCTTTAAAAAAGGTTCCCAAACAGATAAAAGTTAAAAAACTTGTGAGCTTTCTTTTAGACTTTTATAAAAGTATAGGGATGCCGGATGAAAAGATCGCCATACTTGGACTAAATCCCCATGCCGGAGATAACGGAGTGCTGGGTGATGAAGAGGAAAAAATAAAAAAAGCTATAAAAAAAGTCAATAAGTATCTATATAAAACTTTTAACCTTCAAGCTTCAACTTTCAATCTTCAAGTACCGGATATAGCTTTTACACCACATGTAAGAGAACAGTTTAGATATTTTGTTGCTATGTATCACGATCAGGGTCTTAGCCCCCTAAAGGCTCTGTATTTTGAAGAGAGTATAAATGTATCTTTAAATCTGCCGATTATTAGAACATCCGTAGATCACGGGACGGCATTTGATATTGCTTATAAAAAAGATAATAACTTATCAAAGAAAAGTTATATAAATGCTGTAAAAAAAGCTGTAGAGTTGGCAGAAAAGGTGTAAATTACACCTTTTATCCGTCAGTTGTTATTGTTTCAATTAGTTCGTTTAAAGTATCTTCTGCTGTGTCATTTTCAACTTGACATGTTCCCGCAGCATTATGACCGCCACCGCCGTATTTAAGCATAAGTTCACCGATATTTGTTTTTGAACTTCTGTTTACGATAGATTTACCTGTAGCAAATACTGTTTTTTCTTTCTTGAATCCCCATAATACATGGATAGATATATTAGTATCAGGGAAAAGAGCATATATAGTAAATCTGTTACCAGGGTAGATTATCTCTTCATCTCTTAGGTCTAGTATCACTAGATTATCGTGAATTGTTGTACATCTTTGAAGTTGATCGATAAAATCATCTTGATATTTTTCATAAAGTTCAGTTCTCTCTTTTACGTCCGGAAGATCCATGATCTGCTCAATAGTATGATCTATACAGTAATCAATCAGTTCCATCATAAGCTGGTAGTTAGAGATTCTAAACTCTCTAAATCTTCCAAGACCTGTTCTACTGTCCATAATAAAGCTTAGCAGTTCCCACCCTTGAGGATTTAGAATATCATCGATTGTAAACTGTGCAGCATCAGCTTTATCAACAGCTTCCATCATATCTTGAGCTACTTGAGGAAGTTTCTCTGCACCACCGTAATATTCATATACAATTCTTGCGGCACTTGGTGCATTTGGGTCAATAAAGTAGTTGTCGGCTTCAGCATTTCTCATAGCTTCACTCTCATGGTGGTCAAATACTAAGTGTGCATTTGCAACATAGGGTAAGTTTGTTATAATATCATTAGATGTTATCTCGATTTTACCGTCTTGCATATCTTTTGGGTGAACAAATAGTATATCATCAATCATATCCAACTGTTTAAGGATAGTTGCACATACCAAACCATCCATATCACTTCTTGTTACTAGTCTATATTTTTCTGCCATTTTTTATCCCCTTCCGGAATTATTTATTTTATTTTATCTTAAATTGTTTTAAGCTAAGTTTGTATAGACGTTTTGTACGTCATCATCATCTTCTAATTTGTCTAATAGTACAGATAATTCTTCCATTTGCTCATCTGTTATCTCTACAGGTGAGTTTGGTATTCTTTGCAGTGAACCTTTTTCATACTCTATACCCATCTGGTCAAGCTTGTTTGACATCTCGCCAAAGTCGGTATAATCAGCAATGATAGAGATGTTTTCATCATCTTCTTGCTTTATCTCTTCAAGTCCTGCATCAATCAGCTCCATCTCAAGTTCATCCATATCCATGTCAGGTTTTTTTAGTTCAAATACGGCACGTCTACTAAACATAAACTCTAAAGAACCGGTAGGAACAATATCTCCACTTCCTTTTTTAAAAATATTTTTTACATTTGCAACTGTTCTTGTGTTGTTATCTGTTGCCGCTTCTATAAATATAAGTACCCCATGCTGCCATTTACCCTCATAGTTAACTTCCGTAAGGTCAGCTGCATCTTTGGCAGTTGCTCTTTTGATAGCTGATTCTATATTGTCTTTTGGCAGGTTTTGTGCTTTTGCAGTTGCTATTGCCGTTCTTAACCCCGGGTTTGTTTCAGGGTCACCTCCACCGTTCTTTGCCGCAATTGTTATAGCTTTTGCCAGTTTTGGGAAAACTCTTGACATATTTCCCCATCTTTTCATCTTTGCTGCTTTTCTATATTCAAAGGCTCTACCCATATTTTATAAATCTCCCATGATCAGATATTTTCTTAAATTATTTTATATATCTTTATTTTTAGAGATTATACCATAAACAAAGTTTGGGTAAAATTACACTTTAGTATAACTGTAAATATAAGGATATAATTTGCCACAAAAAGAAAACTTTCAATTAGATTCCAAATCAAATCACAGAAAAAACGTACTTCACGGTTTTTTTATGGCATTAGGTATGACCATTGCCGAACCACATACAATTTTACCTTTGATCATAAGCTATTTTGGAGGAGGCTCTATACTTATAGGTCTTTTATCTTCGCTATTAAAAGGTGGAGCAATCATTGTGCAGCTCTATGCTGCTTTTCACGCACAGGCATACCCTTATGTTCTTAAATATCTAAGACGAGTATTTTTAGCAAGGTTTACATCTTGGTTCTTTATAGGTGTTATGATCTTTATATTCGGGGAAGATAATCACGATATCGCGTTGTTCGGCATAGGGCTTGGGCTTTTTTTATTCTCTTTTTCTGCAGGTTTCGGAGCTATATATTTTAAAGAGATGAATGCAAAAATATTCTCAAATAAGTTCAGGGGAAAAAGTATGGCAGTAAGACAGTTCTTTGCCGGTTTTGCTGCCATTATAAGCGGTGCAGGGGCTGCTTATATATTGGAAGTTTTTGAACCCCCTTACAGTTATGCCTGGCTTTTTATGATCAGTGCACTTTTAATGGGAGCAGGGCTTTTTGCGTTTGGGACCGTTAGTGAACCAAAGAAAATAAATGTTTCAAAAAAAGAGAAATCATTTAGATTATTTTTACAAAATGCAAATAAACTTTTAAAAACAGATAAAGATCTTCAGGTACAAATAGCTACATTTTTACTTGCCTATTCATATCTGTTTGCATTGCCTTTTATTATTATTGATGCACAAAGCAAGATAGATCTTGACGGTGTAGCGATAGGTTCTTTAATAACCGCTCAAATGGTAGGAGCTATGCTTAGTAATATTGTGTGGGGAAGATTAAGCAGTATAGGACATAATAAAACAATATCAAATATCACTATAATTATGACAATAGTTTCAATCTCTATCTCTTTTTTTGCAAACAGTTTGTCTCTTTATATGTTGATATTTTTTCTTGTGGGTGCCAGTATGGACGGTAATAGAATAGCATCCAGCAATCTTATTATTTTAATAGCTCCGGAAGAGAAAAGACCTGTGTATAACGCACTGCAAACAAACATAACATCAATTGGTATGTTCTTTTCTCTTTTTGGAGGGATGATACTACATTTTACAAGCTATAATTTTTTATACGGCTTTACAATTATTATGCTTTTTGCATCATTATATTTCTCTTTAAAACTAAAAAAGGGGTAACCCCTTTTTTTAGTATGCACAGCTAAACAGGGCAGTTTCTACTCTGTTTCTACCCTTATCTTTTGCCATATAAAGGGCTTTGTCCACTTTTTCAAAGAATGTTGATTTGTTCTCACAATCTTCAAATTTACCAACCCCGAAGCTTGATGTAAGTTTTCCAATACTGCTAAATTCATGGTTTTTTATTATTTTTCTTATTTTCTCCGCAAACATTTTTGCACCCTCTATGTTTGTGCCTGGCAGTAGTATGGCAAACTCTTCCCCTCCCCATCTTGCAACACTGTCTTGTACTTTTACATTTTGTTTTATAAGATTTGAAAGTTCAATAAGAACTTTATCACCTGCTTGGTGACCGTAGGTGTCGTTTATCGCTTTAAAGTGGTCAATATCAAGAAGTACCAAGCTTAAACTTTTGTCATTATCTACAGCGTATTCCAACTCTTCGTTGAATATCTCTTCAAATTTCATTTTGTTATAGAGATTTGTAAGTGCATCAATGGTTGCTTGTTTTTCTAAAACCGATGTCATTGAATAGAGCTCATCTACTTTATTCTTCATAACACTGTTTATGTTGTGAAGCTGCTCTTTTGTCTGCTCTAATTCTGTTATATCATGTCTTACGGCTATATACTCAATAATATCACCGTCAACATCCAAAATAGGTATAACGGTTGAATCTACTATATACTTAGTACCGTCTTTTTTCATATTGGTAATAACACCGTGCCATGATTGTTTGTTTTTTATAGTATCCCATAGGTCTTTAAAAGCTGAACTGTCCATCTGTGGATGTCTTATTATATTATGGGGTCTTCCTATAAGTTCATCTCTTTTGTATCCTGATATTTCACAGAATTTATCATTTACATAGGTGATAACACCTTTTGGGTTTGTTTTTGATACGATATTACTAAGGTCAACCGCTCTTTTATATTCATTTAGTAGATTTGATTGTTCACTTTTATAATCAAGATCGTTGTTGTTTATCCTTTCATATGTTGAGCAAAGCTCATTTGCAATACTTAATCCCAAAGTGTCAAATTCATTGTGGATTGTAAATGATAAGAAACCGTTGTCATTTATAGTTCTCTCTATTGATGACTTTAGTCTTGAAACCAATGTAAAAAGTTCTGCCGTTGAGATGTTATAATTATTTAAAAGTTTTAAAAAGTCTATTTTTACCTGACATTGTGCTATTGTAAAATCCCACTCCATAATACTTATAAAACAATCACAAAATTGATTGAAAATATCTGTATTTTTGTCTGTTATGGGTAAAGAGTTCTTATGTAGTATATTTTGTACTTCATTATATTCAAGCCAGTTTTGTACTATCTTGTTTCTATTTACCCTAAGAAAGTAAGTAAATTCTTTCATATTAATTATTTTTTCCATTATGGTCACTTTGATTATAAGAAATTTTTATTAGATTATAGATATAGTTTCATTAAAAATAACTAAAATCAACTCTTATAAATCTTTTTTAACAAAAAATAGGATAAAATTATTTATTATAATAGAAGGTTTAATAGTATGTTTAAAAGATTTAGAAGATTAAGAATAAATGAAAATTTAAGAGCTTTAGTAAGAGAAACAACAGTAACGGCGGATGATTTTATCTATCCTTTATTTGTAAGAGAGGGGGAGGGGATCAAAAATGAGGTTTCATCTTTACCCGGTGTTTTTCAAATGAGTATAGATGAGATAATCAAAGAGTGTGGGTATATTAGGAGTCTTGGACTTAAAAGTGTGATACTTTTTGCTATCCCTGAGGTAAAAGATAGTGTAGGAAGTGAGTGTCTGTGTGATAACAGCATCATAAGCAGAACCATACAAGCTATAAAAAAAGTCTATCCTGATATGTTTGTCGTAACCGACCTTTGTTTTTGTGAGTATACAGACCACGGTCACTGCGGTATATTAAATGAAGATGAAACAGTAGACAATGACGCTACACTTGAACTATCTGCAAAACAGGCATTGGTTCATGCACGAGCAGGTGCAGATATGATAGCACCAAGCGGTATGATGGACGGTATTATTGAGACATTAAGAACGGCACTTGACAGTAACGGTTTTGAAAACCTCCCTGTTATGTCATACAGCACAAAATTTGCCAGCTCATACTACGGTCCCTTTAGAGATGTGGCAGAATCAACACCTAGTCACGGGGATAGAAAAATGTATCAGATGAACCCTGCAAACAGACTAGAAGCACTTGAAGAGTCACTAGAAGATGAAAAGCAAGGTGCTGATATCCTTATGGTAAAGCCGGCACTTGCATATATGGATATAGTAAGAGATATTAGAAACAACTCAAATCTTCCACTTGCCGTATATAATGTAAGCGGTGAATATGCTATGCTTAAACATGCAGGAGCAGCAGGACTTATTGACTATGAAAAAGTTATGGAGGAAACTCTTATAGGTTTTAAAAGAGCAGGGGCTGACATAATTATATCTTACCATGCAAAAGAGTATTGTGAACTGTTACAAAAAAGACAAAGAGCAGTTTAAAACTAATCTTCTTACTCTTCCTTTTGGTTCTTTTTATGTTTTATATAAAAAGAACCGATACCTAGTTACCAAACAACAATATTCAAAAGGTAAAATAATAAAAATATATGCCAAAGAACTAAAGGGTACTGATATTGTAAGCGGTAATTATTTTTTGACTATAAAAAACGGTCTGCTAAAACCCTGTGAGATGAGTGATGAAAAAGTTATCTCTTTCGTGAATGGTTTGGAGATAGTGAAGTAGGGGTTAACGGCTACTTTTTAATTCTTGGAACAATTTTGGAACAGTGGCTATATCAATATAAAAATCCAAAAAGCCAAAGTGGTATTTTATTACCAAAACCAATTTCCAAATCATCAGCTGCAACATATGAATCAGGGATATCTTTTATTTGATCAAATGATTTATTTTTGCCACCAACTTCAAATGTATATTTCTCTTCACAATAAAAATCACCTTTATTGCTGGCATATATTCCAAGATCATCAAAACTGTTTTTAATAGTATAGTAATTATCCAGCTGATTCATAAAAAATGTTTCTCTTACATTCCCTATGTCTGGAGTTGCGATATACATAAGATTTGTATTTGCCAAAAAAATTTTTTCTGGCTTGTCAAATGATTTCATTGATAAAGATGATTTCATAAGCAGTTTTATAAGTCCTGCATCATCAAGTTTAGAGAGATACTCTTTTAGTGTTCTATCATCTTTTATATCTGTAGCTTTTTTCAGATCAGACATTTTTGGTATGAATGGAACGCTTTTCATAATAACAGCAAGTAATAACTTTAATTTTTTAATACTGGTACCATTTAGTTTCGGATATATATTTAACAGATCAGATTCTATAGATACATTGATATTTTGTTGAAGTGTTTGAAAAAACATCATCTCGTTTGGCATGCTTAAGTAATATGGATAATATCCATATCGAAGATACTCTTTAAACAATGGGATGATCTTATGATCTTTTGTTTCTATTATATCTTTGATCTCTTTTGATATATCAATATGGTTTTGTAAAATATTTTCTAGTGTAAAACTATTTAAGTTATATCCATAGTGAAGCTCAAGATACTCTTTGAAACTCATGCCTCTCATGTTATATACAATGGCTCTACGACTAAGATCATGTGTACCTTTATTGATCTCTAAAGCTGAACTACCTGTAGCTATGATTTTAAGATCTGGATATGTGTCGTATATATTTTTTAATTCAGCAGACCAGCTCTCATATTTATGGATCTCATCAAAACATAAAAGCTTGCCGTTATACAAACTAAACTCTTGGGCAATCTCCACCATTGTAAATTTACTTGTGTTTTGAATATCATCCATATTGATATATAAAGCTTCATCTGTGTTATAGTTTTGATGGATATATTGTGCTATAGTTGTAGTTTTACCTATACCTCTGGCTCCAAGCATAATTGTAAGCCTATGGCTAAAATCAACTGTATTGATAAAATACCTTTTATATTCCAGATTATTTAATTCAATAAACTTATGACTTTTTATAAATAGTTCTTCAAGCATTTAGAAACCTTAAGTGTTTTATAAAACAATTATATCATAAAAATATATGTAATACAATACATACTTATTAGTCTTGGTCAAAAGCTATGTTAAAATTTCTCTATTTTATACTTTCTTATTAAAAATCAAAATTCATTTTAAGTGTTAACTCACCGCAATTAATTATTGTCTGTAAAATATTAGTGATCTAGTATAAAAAACAAAGACGGAGGTCTGTGTTTTTTATACCTTGATCACTTTTAAAAAAGTTACTACACCCAATAGATGAATTTGTAAAACTTAGCAAATAAGGAAACAAATAATATGTTCGGAATTACTAAAAACGATATAGATTCTATTGATAAGAAAATAGAATTTCAAAAACAATACCTAGAAAACTTTAGTGTAGATTATGTAGATAAAAGTATAAATATGCTTGATAATACATATAGTACAAATTTAACAACAGAATATTTATCAAAACTATCAACCTAAACTTATATCTTCAAGTAGACTATAAGATTCTTTAAAAAAGTGTCTGTTTTTTAAAGCTTTTGCACCAGATATAATCGTGTCAATATTTATTATATTATCTAACCCTTTTTCTATCATATTACCTGCTTGATTATTTTATTTTAATATATTGTACAATATTCGCGTCACAATTCGCGTCACAGTTTTTATAAATTTGAAAATTTAAATTTATGCTATACTATCATACTGTAAATATCAAAAAATATATAAGATGAGGTTAATAGATTGAAGATACTAGGGATTGACCCTGCACCTGCTAAAAAAAGTATAATATTTGACGGTAGAGAGTTTATTGAAAAAACACCAAAAGAGCTTAAAGTATATATTGATAATTTAAACGAAGATACTTTTATATCCTGGGATGCACCACTAAGTGCTGCTGTTTATGAGGGGGATTTCAGTCTTACTATTAGACAAATTGAAAGATTTTTTAACAGGCAAAGCAAAACAGCTAAAAACCTAGGTATCCCAAAAGGGATATCAACTTTAGGATACAGCGGATGTCCCCATTGGACAATTTCTCAGTATATATTCGGCTATCCAGTTATAAATGAAAGCTTTTTAAAAAAACTAAAGTTTGATCTTTTAATGGAAAACAGTGAGATAAACAATAAAAATATATTTAAAATAACAGAATCTCATCCTGCATTATCACTTTGGATAGTTTTAAAAGAAGATTTAAAAAACAATGAGCTTTTTAAAGATTCATGGCAGTATAAAGGGTATAGTCAAAGTGATAAGAATATAACAAAAAGAAGAGAGATAATAACCAAATCTCTTATGAAAAAAGAGTTTGTACAGGAGGTTGAATTTAACAAAGAGATAACAATAGACAGTGATGATAAACTGGATGCCTTTGTTTGTTATATCTTAGGCTCTCATCTTGTAAATAAAACAGCTAAAGCTAAAATATTAGGGGATAAGGTAAAGGGATCTTTTTTGATCCCGTACGATAAAGTTATATTTGAGGTATTTAATCTCTAGGCTTATTTTTCATCCCAAAGTTCATTAACAAGATGTTCTGTAGATTTAAAGCCGTAAAGTGCATAGATCTCATCTTGGGTTTCAGGCTCTATCAGGTAGGTTGTTGGTATAAATCTTGGCTTGAAATCAGAGGGAATATCAGCTTTGTTTTTATTTGCTTTTACGAAAATATACCTGCTGTTTATAAATTCAACAGCTTCCGGGTCTTTAAGCGTCTCTCTTTTCATCTTAGTACACCATGGACAATAATCCGTATATACGAACATTAAAACTTTTTTATTCTCTTTGATTCCAAGTTCTATGGCTTCTTTGTATGTTTCTGCCTCATTTATCTTTGATGAGTAAGCTAATGATATAAATACTAATGTAAATAAAACAAATCTCATAAATAACCCTTTTTTATAATCATATATTAAAAATAATTATAATATTATTAAATATGAAAAAAATAATCATTCTTATAATAGTACTTATTGTAATTTCTACTTATTTTATATATTTGAAAATAGATCATTCTGTACAAGTAGAAAATAGAAACAAAGTATACGATAATATCAATAAAATTTTAACTGCCAAGCTTATTAAACAAAAAGATAATATTTTATCTATAGGAATTGCTTTAAGTAAAAATTCACAAATACAAACTGCACTTTTAAACGAAGATGAGGATTTGGGATATAAAGTGTTGTCTCAAAATCTTAATTCTCTTAAACAATATATGAGATGGGATGATATTTATACTCAGGTTCTTACCCGTGATCTGTTCATATTTGCAAGAAGCTGGGATAGTACTTTTTCAGGGATGCCTCTTGAAAATTACAGGGATGATCTAAAAGAGGTAGTAAAAACACAAAAACCTAAAGTTGAGATATCTATAGGGAGGCTTCTTAGTTTAAAAGCTTCCGTACCAATAAGTTACGATGATGAAGTATTAGGAACTCTTGAAGTTATATCTTTGTTAGATAATCTAGTAGAGGAACTTCGTATCTATAATATTGAGCTTATCCCTTTAATGAACATAGATTTTATAAATCAGGCATATTTTATGGATCAAAATCCAATAGTTAGCGATCAGTTTATTGTGGCAAACAAAAATTTCAATAAAAAGATGCTGAATAATCTTCAAAAGTTAAAACCAAACAATATCTCAAAACTTTTAAATAATGATCTATTAGTAGCAGATAATAAATTTTATGCAAAATACCCAATGTTAAACGGTAAAGGTGAACCTTTGGGAATTTTTATTGCTGTTATATCCAATGATGATATCTCTAAATATATTATAGAGGATGATTCTATTTTAAAAAACATTATCACATTAAATTCCTCTTATAGTGATATATTTGAATATGTTAAATATAAGGATGAAAATATTTTTATGAATATAGACAAAGGTTATATTGCAAACTTTAACGATATCTTGACAACAAATGAAGAGAAAGAGGAGTTTGTACAGATCGCAAGGATGAAACTACATAGACTTACAAAAAAAGAGTTGGTAGATTTTATACTAAATAAAAGCAAACAAAACGATATTAAAGGGGAGATAAAATAGTGAAGATATTATTATTGGAAGATGAATATATTTTAAGAACAGCTATGAAAGAGATACTAGAATCAAATAATTGTATAGTGGAACAGTTCAGCAGCGGTGATGATGCTTTAGAAGCTGTAATATGCAGCAGGTATGATCTTTTTTTATTAGATGTGAATGTTCCGGGTATAAACGGTTTTGAACTTTTAAGTCAGGCAAGAGATGAAGGTATAGATACCCCTGCCATATTTATAACCTCCTTAACCGCAATAGATAATTTGGAGCAGGGCTTTGAGCTTGGCTGTTGTGATTATATTAAAAAACCTTTTGATATGAAAGAGTTTGAGATAAGGGTAAATTCCGTATTGAAACAAAATTCATTTAATTCAAATGATACTTTTATTAATTTGACTGAATATTATAAGTATGATACTAAAAACTATATTTTACTTCATAACAAGCAGGAGGTTCAGCTCTCAAAAACTGAAAAGTCGATGCTTGATCTTTTTATATCAAATAAAAACAATCTGGTAACTCCTGATATGATATGTGAATATATTTGGAATGATTACGTAGATCCTGCAAATGTAAGGGTTCAGATAAACAATCTTAGAAAAAAACTTGATAAAAATCTTATAGTAAATATAAGAGGACTTGGGTACAAACTTGAAACTTCAAATTGATGAGGAAAAGTTCGCATTAAAATATGCACTTATATATACAAGCTTGGTTTTTCTTATATTGTTATTTCCATTTTTTATATACACAAAACATATATTTACCCTTGAAGAATCAAAAACCAATATAGATCTTAAAAAAAAATCTATACAGATTATAAACCAGATGGAGAATTTTGCACAAACAAGTAACAAGATATTTGTATTTCCAAGATATAAACAGTATCAAGCGGGACTTTATGATGCAAATTCAAATAAGATATTTACAACCATAGATAAAGATATAGGTATTATCAATAAAGGATACAAAAAGATACAAGAGAAGCGTTTATTTGTTGTAAGGTTTAACTCCTCACGATATTTTGATGCAAAATATCTGGTGGTTGTAACAACTTTTGATAACACTTCCATATTACAAAATATTTTTATTATCTTTACTCTTATTATTATGGTAACATTACTGCTCTCTTTGTTTATCTTAAAACATTTTGCAAAACCTTTTAAGCAGGTTCACAACACTTTGGATCAGTTTATTAAAGACTCTATGCATGAGATAAATACACCATTGTCAATTATAAATATAAGTATTGATATGTTTTCAAGAGAGTTTGGAAAAAACAAATATTTAAACAGAGTAAAATCAGCATCAAAGATACTCTCCTCTATATACAACGATATGAATTATCTTATTAAAGAGCAAACAATAAATAAAACCCCTAAAGAATATGTAGATCTATCTGGATTTCTAAAAAAAAGTGTTGATTACTTTCAGGATATTGCAAATATAAAAGATATAACCATACATAGTGATATAGAAAAGAACGTATATATAGAGTTTGTACCCACAAAAATTCAAAAGATAGTAGATAACAATCTTTCAAATGCTATTAAATATTCAAATGAGGGTAAAAACGTATATATAAGTTTAAAACAGTCTGATGATGAGATAGTACTTCAATTTAAAGATGAAGGGATAGGTATAGAGAATACCTCAAAAATATTTTCAAGATATTACAGAGAAGACCATACCAAAGGTGGGTTTGGTATAGGACTAAATATAGTGGGGCAAATAGTACGAGATGAAAATATAATTGTAAAACTAGATTCTATTCCCGGTGAGGGAAGCTGTTTTAGTTATAGCTTCAAACTAAAATAAACAAACATAAAAAACTCTACAAAAAATCAATTTTAATTATAAATAAAAATTATTCAAATATAAAAATATTTTTACAGTAATTTTACACTCCTTTGTCATACTTCTATGAACTTTAAAAAAGGAGAAGTCTATGAGGGGATATAAATTAAGTCTGTCTGTAATTGCAAGTGTTGTAATGATAAGCAGTGCTAACGGTGATTCTTTAAAATCGGCGATTACACTGCCTAATGCAACTAAGCAGTTGAAAAAAGATCAAATAGATGCGCCAAAAATTTACAAAATGCCGGCAAATTGTGTTACAAGTGATAAAAGAAGTATAGAAAGAGGTAAGTTCTTTTTCCATAATCTAAGCGGTAAAACTGCTAAAAAGCATAAAAAATATGCAAAAAGTCTTGGCATAGATATTAAAGACGGCAGAAAAGCACTTATGAAGCCTTACGGTGGATGGAAGCCTTACGGTAACTGTGTTGCTTGCCATAATACACCGGGTGCCGTAGGTGCAGGTAATATCGGTCCTGATCTTACAAACTATAAAACATTTTTTATAGATTCAGGTGTTAGAACAAATGAATGGCTGTACCAAAAGATCTCAGATCCAAGGATAGATAATCCAACAACTCATATGCCTATAGGATTAACAACAGGTAGACTTTTCGATGAAAAAGAAGTATGTGACATTGTTTCATACATAAACTCAATATAAAAGGAAAATAATATGGAAAGAAGAAGTTTTTTTAAAAATATATTAGTAGCAGGCGGTACATTAGCCTTAATGCCGAGTTTTACATTTGCAGCAGATAAACCTAGACGTGGTAAGTTTGCAATGAGCATGAGTGATGCACAAAAAGCTATCACTTCAGGTAAAAAAGCAGTATCAAGCCAGAAGGTTAAATTAAGTGTACCTAATATTGCAGAAAACGGAAAAGTAGTTCCTGTTAAGGTTCTTGTTGATCATCCAATGGAAGAGGGCAACTATATATCTTCAATAAATGTTTTAACATCTAAAAACGGTAACTCAAGATGTGCAAGAGTATTTTTAAATCCAATAAACGGGGAAGCATATTTCTCAACTAGAATTAAACTAGGCGGTACTCAAGATGTAGTAGTTATTGCAGAAACAAATAAAGGTGAATATCTAATGGCTGCAAAACCGGTTAAAGTAACAATCGGTGGTTGTGGTTGATTTTATCACCAAATAATAAAAGATACAAAATATAAAAATAAAAGGATATAAAATGGCAAGAAAATCTATGATAAAAATTAAACCTAAAAAGCCAAAAGCAGGTTCGATTGCAAAAGTAAGTTTAATGGTGATGCACCCAATGGAAACAGGACTTGGTAAAAATAAAAAAACAGGAAAAGCTATACCTGCACACTTTATAAATGATATTGATTTTAAATGGAACGGTAAGACATTTACTAAAATAGAGGGTTGGGAAACAATCTCTGCAAATCCGTTTTATGAGGTAAAACTGAAAGTGCCTGAAAAGGGTAAACTAAGTGTAACATTTAAAGACAATCAAGGTGAAGTGATCACTAAAAAGAAAAAAGTAAAAGTAAAAAAATAGATTACTTTAACAATAAATATAAAATATTCAAAAGGATAAAACCTATGAAAACTAAAATGGGATTGATATCAATATCTTTAGCTTCACTTTTATCATTGAGTGCTGTTGCAGGACAGTTCACAATGAGTGAAGCGGATAAGAAAATGTACGAAGAGTTAAAAGAGAATAATCCGGCAGAGATGGATATAGAATATGGTTCAGAGCTTTTTGAAGAGGCTGTAGGCAGTGAAGAAGCTCTGGCAGAGTTCTTTGAAGTGCCGGAGGATCAACTTTATAAATATATAGCAGGATTTCCTAGATATATAGAAAAAATAGGTATGGTTGTAGGCTTAGATCAAGCACTGCAGGCTGCTATGAAAGAGAATGGTAAAAAGCCGTATAAACTTACAGGCGGGGATATGATATCACTATCATCATATACAAAGTCATTAGCTAATGATCTAAAGAACCAAGTAGATATAAAAGCAAATAAACATATGGCAGAAGCTTATAAATTAGGTGAACATATGTGGTATACAAAAAGAGGTATCAGAGGTTTCTCATGTGCTGATTGTCATGACTCACCGGATACGGGCAAAGGGGTTGCTGGTATGATTTTAAGAACTCAAATGCTTCCTATGGTTTCTGACCCTAATGCAAACTCTATGGGTACCTGGCCTGCATACAGAATGAAAAAATCTAAGCTTGTAACACTGCAAGGAAGATTTAAACAGTGTATGAATAACTCTATGCAGGCAAAGATCCCTGAAGGGTCTAAGGAGATGATAGCTTTAGAGGTTTATGTTGCAAATATGAATAAAAATATGCCCGTACAAATCCCCGGGCTTAAAAGGTAAACGGTATGGATGTAACTAGAAGAGACTTTATGCAGTTAGCAGGTATGCTAAGTGCAGGTACAATAATGGGCGGATGTGCATCAAGCAGGTCTGCAGATCCTAAAAAGATAATCAGTACAAGACCAAATGATATTACAGGTGAGTCTCTTATGGACTTTGAATCTGTAGGTAATTGTTCTATTTTACATATTTGTGACCTGCATGCCCATCTTAAACCTTTATATTGGAGAGAGCCTTCAAC
This sequence comes from Campylobacterota bacterium, assembly GCA_034717895.1. GTDB lineage: Bacteria > Campylobacterota > Campylobacteria > Campylobacterales > Arcobacteraceae > JAIOSF01. Next base: position 29,116 of record JAYEMD010000011.1, read on the forward strand.
TTTGATCTCTGCTCCAAATTTGGTAGGAAATCCGGGGTTTATTTGTGGTGACCAGTTTAGAAACTACTATAATGAGAAGCCTGGAAGTATTGAATCATATTTTGATACATACTTGAATTTTGATGAGCTTTCTAAAAAGTTCGGAAAAATGGGTGGTGTTGCACATATAAAGACTATAGCTGATAGAGTTAGATCTGAAAAGGGTGAAGAGAATGTACTTTTCCTAGATTCGGGTGATACCTGGCAGGGAACTGCCGTAGCACTTGAAACAGGGGGAGAAGCGATTGTTGAAGCTCAAAATGATCTTGGTATAGATGTTATGGTTGGTCACTGGGAGTTTACTTACGGTAAAGAGAGAGTAATGGAGTTAGTTGACAAACTACATGCAGACTTTATTGCTCAAAATGTTATAGACAATGATCCTTTTAGTGATAACTTTGAAGAGTCTGTATTTAAACCTTATACTACAAAAGTGATAGGTGGAAATAAAATAGGTATAATCGGTCAGGCATTCCCGTTTACAAGCACTGCAAACCCTAAACATCTAACGGAAGGGTGGAGTTTTGGTATAAGAACCGAATCTTTACAATCTTGGGTTGATATGTTAAGAGAGGAAGAGAAGTGTGATGCTATTGTTGTATTAAGTCATGACGGGTTTAGTGTGGATCAAGAGGTAGCTAAAAAGGTAAACGGTATAGACTTTATTTTAAGCGGTCATACACACGATCCTGCTCCTAGACCTATAATAGTAAACAATACTGTTATCATCATCTCAGGATCTCACGGTAAATATGTAAGCAGACTTGACCTTGATATTAAAAATCATAAAATTGTAGACTGGAGTTATAAACTGATCCCTGTGGCATCGGATCTTATCCCTGCAAATCCAACAACACAGGCTTTGGTTGAAAAACTATATGCACCTTATGAGAAAGATCTATCAACAGTGATCGGTAAAACTAAAAACACTCTATATAAAAGAGATACGTTCTACTCAACATTTGATGCACTTATTGGTAACTCTATTAAAGATGTTATGGATAGTGAGATATCATTTACTCCGGGATACAGATGGGGTACAACTGTTGTAGCGGGTGACGGAATTACGAAAGATCATGTATATGATATGACGGCTATTACTTATCCTGAAGTTTATACTTTTGATCTTAAAGGTTCTCAGCTTAAGAATCTTCTTGAAGATATAGCGGATAATGTATTTAATGCAAATCCTCTTTTTCAGCAAGGTGGAGATATGAGTAGACTAGGCGGTATCACTTATGATATCAAAGTTGGCGGAAAAGCGGGTCAAAGAATAGGCAATGTAAAAATCAACGGAAAAAGTCTTGATCTTGGACGAAGCTATAAGGTTTCTGCATGGGGTGGAAACTTGCAAAATGCAGGTGAAAACTTAAGAGAGTCTATGATCAAACCGGTTTATGATGTAGCTATTGACTATATCAGCAGACAAGGAGAGATAGATATTAAAACAAGCGACACAAATGTAAATGTGGTAGATTTCCAAAACGGTTGTCCAAAACCTCAAATACAACTTTAAAGAAGAGTATATCTCTTCTTTTGAGTAAAGTTTAGAATATAGTTATATTTTAAATTTTATTCAAAGGATCCATTATGAAAAATCTGTTATTGTCGGCAATTGTTTTGTCAACCACCCTATATGCAAAGCCAAGTGATCTTGAAAAACAAGGGGTCGTTGTAGAGTACAATGACGGTGAAAATAAGATCCTGGTTAACAGAGTAAAACCTAAAGAGTGCAGTGATATAAAATTTGGTGTAAAAAATATCCTTGGTGGAAATTACGCAAGCGATGAGCTTCATGAAAAATGTAAAAGAACTTATATAACACATTTTGGTGCAATATCACCTATAAAATTTGCCGATGGTGTAGAAACTTACGGTGAACTTGAAGTGTTGGAGTTTATGAAAAAAGCAAAAAATGGTGAATCTATGCTTTTAGTAGATTCACGAACCGAAAACTGGTATATGCACTTTACAATTCCAAGTGCAGTGAATGCACCTTATACTTTTCTAAAAAAATCACAATATCCTGATGAGTTTGATGAATTGCTTGAGATGTTCGGTGTAAAGATAAGCGGTGATAAGTATGACTTTAGCCAATCAAAAACATTACTTCTTTTTTGTAATGCAGTTTGGTGCGGGCAGTCCCCGATATCTATGAAGGAACTAATAAAAATAGGGTATCCAAAAGAGAAACTAAAGTGGTATAGAGCCGGTATACAAGGTTGGACAAGTCTTGGTCTTCCAACTGTAGTACCTGAGTAAAAAAATAGAATTGTATTTAAGGGCACATCTAAGCTATGAACATAGGTATTTTTAGAGGTGCCCTTAAAGCTTATCAGCTTTTAGAGTGGGAATAGGGAGTATAAAATGAGAATAGTTATAGCATTATTTATAAGTGTATTGGTACTGTTTGGTGAAACAGATTTTTCAGATCCACAGCCAAGTTTTGATAATCCAAGAAAAATGATAGTACAGATATCAAACCCGGACCTTGAAAATATAAATCATATATTAAGCAGTATAAACAATATATTAAAAGAGTACCCAACTGGTACTATAGAGGTGGCTGTTGTAGCATATTATCATGGGCTTGTAGCACTAAGACAAGATGCGGACCAAAGAATAAAAGGGAGGATTCAAGCTCTTATGACCTATGATGTGGAGTTTATAGCATGTAACAATACTATGGGATCTAAAGGGTGGAAGGAATCAGATATGATAGAAGATATCTCATATGTACAAGCAGGGCTTGCTGAGGTGTTGGAGCGTGTAGTTTCCGGCTGGATCAATATACATCCTTAACTCCCTTATCTTTTACACTTAATTTACAATAGTAGGTTAAACTACAAAAATTAAAATAAAGGAATATAGTTATGAAAATAGTTTTAAAGATAACAGCGGCGGCACTTTTGGTGACATCACTATTTGCAAATGATGTTCAAGTGTTTAGTACAATAAATAATGATGGTAAAATAACACCTAAAACTATAGAAGCAGAGTTTAAAAAACTAGGTTTTTATATAAATGATAATAGGGATATGAATAAACCTTTTATATTACAATTTAAAGAAAGTGATTTTAAAGTATATAATCTGTTTACACTTTATAAAGTAGATATAGTAAAAGAGCTTAGTAAAAATTATCCTCAAATAGGACTTTTTGCACCAATGAGTATGTCAATATATACAAAAAAAGGGGAAAACAAAATTCATGTTGCTTCTTTGACAAGTGATGCCATAGCAAAAATTGCAGGGATCCCTTCAAAAAATAAAGAGTTGAAAAAACTTGAAAAACTTGTACATAAAGCTTTACAAAACGCAATGCCTCATGGTAGTTTTGAAAAATTTAAATATATGGTATCATCTACAGATAAAAAACTAACAACAGATTTTGAATTAGAACTTGACCAAGAAGAGTGGGAAGATGAGAAAGATGAGTTTCAAATGTCTTTTGAAGGGGAGTTAAAGCCAAATGGTTTTGTACAAGCCGGATTTACCGATGTAAATTATGATTTTATAAATTCAGGATATAAAAAATTCGATTTTTATGACACAGAGTCAATATGTAAACTACCCGTAATATACAAAGTTGCAAAAACAAGACCGGAAGCGGGAGCATTTGCACCTTGCAGTTTATATATGTATAAAATAAAAGGGGAAGATATGATGCATATAGGGTTCCCAAATGTTTATAATTGGATGAGTTCTTTATCAATTGAAGACAAAGAAGCAATAGGGGCACTTGAAGATGCACAAAAAAGGATGGTAGATATTTTAATATCGGTAACTGAATAAATTAGAACATTAAAATTTACTCTTTAAATATAAAAGGTTGTTCTTAGGAACAGCCTTTTTGTGTTTAACACCATTTTAAACAAAGTTAAGATACAATCACGGCAAATAGTGTTATACTGATTAATAATATGTATAAAAACAACATAAAGGAAAACAATGGGTTGTAACTTAGACAAATTAACTTCTTTTAAAGATAATTGTGGATTTGGTCTTTTAGCTCATCTAAAAAACAAACCGACACATCAAAATTTAGAAGATGCGATCACTTCTCTTGAGAGAATGATGCACAGAGGTGCAGTAGCAGCTGACGGTAAGAGTGGGGACGGAAGCGGTCTTTTATTATCTATGCCTGACGAGTTTATGAGAAAAGTAGCTTTACAAGGCGGAATAGATCTTCCAAAACAATATGCTGTGGCATTTGTTTTTGCAAAAGATGAAGATCAACTTGATATTTTTAGAAGTTACTGTGATAAAAATGATTTGAAGGTTGTTTTAAATAGAGAAGTACCTGTAGATACCGATGCTCTTGGAAAACAGGCATTATCAATTTTACCAAAGATGGTACAGATTTTTGTAGTACCCAATACATTGGTTTCATCAAAAAGATTTGAAGCTATGTTATATTTAGCTAGAAAAGAAGCTGAACATCATCTGCAAGATGAAGAGGATTTTTATATCCCTACATTCTCTTCTAAAGTGATCGCTTACAAAGGGCTTGTTATGCCTACAACGATCAAGCAATTTTATATTGATCTTAATGATGAAGACTTTAAGATCTCTTTTGCTCTTTTCCACCAAAGATTCTCAACGAATACTTTACCGAAATGGAGACTTGCTCAACCGTTTAGAGGTATTGCACACAACGGTGAGATAAACTCTATTGAAGCTAATAGATTCAATGTAGCTGTTAAAACAGAAGCTGTAAAATCTAAAATATTCTCTGAAGAGGAGCTTGAAAGAATCTTCCCTATCCTTCAGCTTGGGGGAAGTGATAGTGCAAGCTTAGATAATATGTTTGAATTCTTAATGATAAACGGTATGGATTTCTTTAAAGTTGCAAGAAGTTTAGTACCTGCACCTTGGCAAAATGCACCTTATATGGATTCTGACCTTAGAGCATTCTATGAGTTTAATGCTATTAGATTTGAAGCTTGGGACGGTCCTGCTGCCGTTTCCTTAACGGACGGTAGACATATCGGTTGTCTTATAGATAGAAACGGTTTAAGACCCTCAAAGTATTTTGTAACAAAAGATGAGAGAATCTTTATTACAAGTGAGTACGGTACGGTACTGTTTGATGAGGAAGATATTATCGATAGAGGTAGACTTCAATCGGGACAAATGATAGCACTTGATCTTAAAAACGGTTCTATTCTTAAAAATGAAGATATCAATGATTATCTAAAATCTACTCAAAACTATGAGAAGTGGTTAACTTCCAATATGCAATATCTTCAAGAGTATGTTGAAGATACTTTCCTGGATCAGGAAGATTATAAATTTGATGATATTACAAAAAGACAAAAATACGCGAATATCACTTATGAAACACTAGATCAGATGATCATACCGATGGCAGATGACGGTAAAGAACCAACTGGTTCTATGGGTGATGATACTCCACTTGCATGTTTCTCTCAAAGCCACAGAAACTTTACGGATTTCTTTAGACAAAAGTTTGCACAAGTTACAAACCCGCCTATAGATCCATACAGAGAAAAGATAGTGATGTCTTTAAATACGGGTATCGGTCATGCTTACAATATCTTAGAAGAGTGTCCTGAAAATTCAAAAAGAATAAAAGCGGCATCTCCTATTTTAATGAAAGAGAAGTATGATGTACTTTTAAGTTTCGGTGATGAAAAATCTAGCAGATATGACTCAGATTATAAAAATAAAATTTTCAGTACAGTTTATGAAACTGATCTTCATGGAAGTTTAAAAGCGCTGTATACTCAAGTTAAAGATGCAGTTGTAAATGAAGGTGTAAGTGTAGTTATTTTAGATGATAGGGAAGTATCGGAAACTAAAAAGATGATACCTATGGTATTTGCGGTTGCTTACATCAATCACAAATTGTCAGAAGATAATATCAGAAGTACGGTATCAATAGTATCAGTTACAAGTGAGATCTATGATCCACACTCTGCAGCAGTTTTATTTGCATTTGGTACTGCTGTTATATACCCGTATATGATGTACGGTTCGATTGTATCATTCTATGAAAGAAGAGAACTTTCAACATATGAGATGCAACAAAAACTTAAAAACTCTGCTAAAGCTATGGGTGCAGGACTTCTTAAAATTATGTCTAAGATGGGTATTGCCACTATGGCATCATATAGAAACTCTTCACTGTTTGATATTGTCGGATTTGACGATGAGATCGTTAATGATTGTTTCACTCATGCAAACAGTGATCTTGCAGGTCTTGGGTATAAAGATATTGAAAAAAGAATAGAAGCATTGCATTTTGATGCATACTATAATGATAAAACAATGTTCCCTCTTGAGATGGGCGGATTCTACAAATATATCGACGGTGGTGAGTACCACGATTACGGTCCAGCTGTTACTAAAGCTATGCACAATAAAAATGCAAGAGGAAAAGAGGATATAAGTGACTTTAAAGGTCTTAAAACTCTTATTGAAAATAGAGGTCAAAAGTTTATTAGAGACTTCTTTAAATTTAACAGTGACAAGACCCCTATATCTATAGATGATGTTGAATCAAAAGATGAGATCTTTAAAAGATTTGCAGCTGCCGCTATGTCTTGCGGTTCTATCTCTGTTGAAGCTCACGAAGCAATTGCCGTTGCTATGAATACAATCGGCGGAGCATCAAACTCTGGGGAGGGCGGTGAAGACCCTGCAAGATTTAATACACTAAAAAACTCTAAGATCAAGCAGGTTGCATCTGGTAGATTCGGTGTTACTCCCGCTTATCTTGTAAACTGTGAAGAGCTTCAGATAAAATTAGCACAAGGTGCAAAACCCGGTGAGGGTGGACAGCTTCCGGGAGCTAAAGTTACGCAGATGATTGCAAAACTAAGACACACTACTCCGGGTGTGACACTTATTTCACCTCCTCCACACCATGATATTTACTCTATTGAGGATCTTGCACAGCTTATATTTGACCTTAAACAGATCAATCCAAGTGCAACCGTAACAGTTAAGCTTGTGTCATCTATCGGTGTGGGTACTATTGCATCAGGTGTTGCAAAAGCTTACGCAGACAAGATTATTATCTCAGGTGCTGACGGCGGTACGGGAGCTGCTCCTTTAACATCAATCAAGCATACAGGTAACCCATGGGAACTTGGTCTTGCTGAAGCACACAATGCACTTAAAGCAAACCACCTAAGAGGTATGGTTCACCTACAAACCGACGGTGGACTAAAAACAGGTCTTGATGTTGTAAAAGCAGCTATGCTTGGTGCTGAGTCTTATGCCTTCGGTACTGCGGCACTTACACTTCTAGGATGTAAGATCTTAAGAATCTGTCATACAAATAAATGTTCTGTGGGAGTTGCAACACAAGATGCTGACCTAAGAGAAAAATTTGATGGAACAGTTGAGAGACTTATCTCATATTTTGAATTCCTTGCTGAAGATGTTAGGGAGATACTGGCAGCTCTTGGTTACTCTAAGCTTGAAGATATTATCGGTAGAAGTGATCTTCTTGAAGTTATTGATGATGAGTTTGCAAAGAAATTTGATTTCCAAAACGTACTTAGAAAAATTGACGGTGTAGATACTTGTCAAGTTGAATCAAATGAACCGTATGATAAAAATGAAGAGTCACATAAGATTTTAAGAAAAGTAATAGGTACAATTGATAATCCGGTTAAACCTATTTCTATAAATGCAGAGATCACAAACCTAAACAGAAGTTTCGGAACATTAAGTTCAGGTGAGATAGCAAAAAGATACGGTGACGAGGGTCTTCCTGAAGATACTATAACATATAATCTTACAGGGGTTGCAGGACAATCCTTCGGTACATTCTTAAGCAAGGGTATAACTATAAACCTTGAAGGTGTAGCAAATGACTACGTCGGAAAAGGTATGAACGGCGGTAAGATCGTTATCAAGCCGCAACTGCAAGGTTCAAACTATGCAGGTGCAGGTAATACATGTTTATATGGAGCAACAGGCGGTAAGCTTTATGTTAGAGCAGCCGTTGGTGAGAGATTTGCCGTAAGAAACTCAGGAACTATTGCTGTTGTTGAGGGTACGGGAGATAGTGCTTGTGAATATATGACGGGCGGTATTGTTGTTATCTTGGGAAAAACAGGTATTAACTTCGGTGCGGGTATGACAGGTGGATTGGCATTTGTTTACGATAAAGACAGAGAATTTATAGATAATATGAATCAAGAGCTTATAGAAGCACTTAGAATCGATACTGATGATACGGAACTTGAAAGAATATATCTAAAGAACACATTAAGAGATTATGTATCGGAAACTGAATCAGAAAATGCACAGAATATTTTAGATCACTTTAGATCGGAGATCAGAAATTTCTGGATGGTTAAACCAAAAGATATGAAAGTGTTACCGCTTAATCCGGATGAGGGAGATTAATAAATGTTAAATTTTACAAAAGTTGATAGAAACAACCCATCTAAAAGAGGGGTTATGGAGAGAATAAAAGACTTCGACGAAGTTTATAATGTATTTGATAAAAACAAAGCTGAAGAGCAAGCTGACAGATGTATAGGTTGTGGTGATCCATATTGTCATAACAAATGTCCCTTACATAATATTATCCCTGCTTGGCTAAAACAAACTGCAAGCAAAGACCTTGAACTTGCTTTTAATATCTCTAATGAAACATCTCCTTTCCCTGAGATATTAGGAAGAATATGTCCACAAGATGTACTGTGTGAGGGTGATTGTACCTTAAACGATACTCATGGAGCAATTACCATAGGTGCTGTTGAGACACATATCAGTGAAACTGGTTTTGAGAAAGGTTTAAAGCCTAAGTTTGCCGAAACTAAAATAGGAAAAAGAGTTGCTGTTGTAGGTAGTGGACCTGCAGGTATCTCTGTTGCTACTTTCCTTTTAAGAGCAGGAGTTGACGTAGATATGTATGAAAGAGCATCAAAAGCAGGTGGTCTTTTAACATACGGTATCCCTGGATTTAAACTTGACAAACACAGAGTGCAAAGAAGAATTGACTGGCTTATTGATGCCGGAATGAATCTTTATACCCAATGTGAAATAGGACGTGATAAATCTTTTGAAGAGTTAACAAACTCTTACGATGCAGTATTCTTAGGTATAGGTGCTACAAAAGGTAAGAGACCCGGAATTGAGGGTGATAATAACGATAACGTATATCTTGCTATGGAATTCCTAACAACAATTCAAAAAAGAAATTTTGATGAAAAAGTTGAAAAGTTTATCGATGTAAAAGATAAAAATGTTGTTGTTATAGGTGGTGGTGACACTGCTATGGACTGTGTTAGAACATCTGTTAGAGAGGGTGCTCGGTCTGTAAAATGTCTTTACAGAAGAGATGAAGCAAATATGCCCGGGTCTAAAAAAGAGGTTATTAACTCTAAAGAGGAGGGTGTTGAGTTTGTATTTAACGTATCGCCTAAATCTATTGAAACTAACGGAGTAAATCTTACAAAAACGCAGTTGTCCGAACCGGATGCAAGCGGTAGACAAAGTGTTAAAGAGATAGAAGGAAGTGAGTACCTAGAAGATGCAGATGTAGTTATCTTGGCACTTGGGTTTGATCAGGAAGTTCCACCGTTTTTAAGTGACATAGATCTAGAACTAGATAAATGGAACGGTATAAAAGTAGATAAAACTTATAAAACTTCTAAAGAAAAGATCTATGCAGGCGGTGACGGTGTACGAGGTGCAGACCTTGCCGTAACTGCTGCCGCAGACGGTAAAGCTGCCGCAAAAGCAATAGTAGAAAGTTTTGCTAAGTAAACTAGTTAATATTAATGACTGAAATAGAAACCCTTCTGCATAAAGGAGCAGATGCTGATACTGTTGATCAAAACGGTTTTAGTTTACTGATGAATTATGCTAAAAAGGGTGACTTGGAATCTGTAAAAGCACTGGTTAGATACGGTGCAAGTGTTAACAAAAAAGATATGAACAGTTTAAGTGCCATAGATTATGCAATTGTTTCAGAAGCACTTCCCGTAATAGAGTTTTTGGTTGAAAACGGTGCTTTCGTTTCACCGGATAACTATATGTTGGCGGTTAACAAGAACAGAAAAACAATTGTTGAATATTTTGACAGCTTAGATCCAAACAAACATGTGTTTTTAAAAAAGAGGAATATATGAAATTAAAACAAGAGAAAATAAAAACTCTGCTTGATGCATTACCGTATATAAAAGAGTTTAGAAGTAAGATCATAGTTATAAAATACGGCGGTTCTGCACAAACATCTCCCGAACTGCAAGAGAAGTTTGCTAGAGATATTTCATTGTTACAGTTAGTTGGTATGAAACCCGTTATTGTTCACGGAGGTGGAGCTAAGATAACAGATATGTTAAACAAACTACAAATCCCTTCCGAATTTGTAGAGGGGCATAGAGTTACCTGCGAAGAGAGCATGAGAGTTGTGGAGATGGTTCTAAGTGGAGAGATAAATAAAAATATCACTTCACTGTTGAACTTCCACGGTACAAAGTCAATCGGTATAAGCGGTAAGGACAGTAACTGTATAGAAGCAAAGCCTAAAGAGGGCGGTAAATTTGGATATACGGGTGAAGTGACCTCTATAAACGGTAAAATGATACATAACCTTATAGATGAGGGGTTTGTTCCTGTTATTGCTCCCATTGCAAACAGTGAAAAGCCTAATCATCCGGGATTTAATATCAATGCGGATATTGCAGCTTCTAAAGTTGCTATTGCACTTAGTGCGGAAAAAGTATTATTTCTTACCGATACAAAGGGTGTATTGAACAAAGATGGTGAATTACTGAACTCTTTAGATAAAGATGATGTAGAAAGCTATAAAAAAGACGGGACTATAGCAGGCGGTATGATACCGAAAGTTGACAGCTGTATCGATGCCATATATAACAGTGTTCACAAAGCTCATATTATTGACGGTAGAGTTGAACACAGTATATTATTAGAATTGTTTACCAGTGACGGAATAGGAACACAGTTTTTACAAAAGTAATAAAAAATAAAATAATAATTGAAGATTTTATTTGATAAAATAGAAATAATTTAAGAGGGAAGATATGAGTTTTATTGAAACTAGAGGAAATGACGGTATAAAACCAAAAGAGGTTGAGTTTTCGGATGCTATATTAAATCCAAGTTCATCTTTTGGAGGTCTTTATGTACCTAAGGAGATCCCAAGTCTGGGTGATGATTTTATATCAAAACATATTAATACAAGCTATAAAGAGCTTGCATATGATATTTTAAAAGCATTTGATATTGATATAGATGATGAAACTATAAATGATGCATTAGATCTTTATGATAGATTTGATGATAACAGCAACCCTTCCCCCGTAGTAAAAATAAAAGATGATCTTTTCGTAAATGAACAATACCACGGACCTACACGTGCCTTTAAAGATATGGCACTACAGCCTTTTGGTCATATATTAAGCTCAATTGCTAAAAAAAGAGATGAAAAATACCTTATTTTAGCTGCAACAAGCGGTGATACCGGTCCTGCTGCACTAAACACTTTTAAAAATAAAGATGGTATTAAGGTTGTGTGTTTATATCCACACGGTGGAACAAGTGACGTTCAAAGACTTCAAATGGTAACAGAGGACGGTGAAAATTTAAAAGTTATCGGTATAAACGGTAATTTTGACGATGCACAATCTGCACTTAAAAATCTTCTTGCCAGCCAAAGTTTTAAAGATGAGCTTATAAAAGACGGTATTAAATTATCTGCTGCAAACAGTGTGAATTTCGGAAGAATAATTTTTCAGATAGTTTACCACTTCCAAAGTTATTTGGAGCTGTTAAGACAAGATGAGATCAAACTTGGTGAAAAGATATATATAAATGTACCAAGCGGAAACTTCGGTAATGTTCTTGGAGCTTATTATGCACAAAAGATGGGACTTCCCGTAGAGAAGCTTATAGTTTCATCTAATGAAAACAATATCTTAACACAATGGCTTAAATTAGGTATTTACGATATTAGAGGAAAAGAGCTTAAACTTACAAAGTCTCCTGCAATGGATATTTTAAAATCTTCAAACATAGAAAGAGTTATTTATGATATTTGCGGTGCTTTTAGAACAAAAGAACTTATGGAATCTTTAAATGAAAAAGGGTATTTTGAACATACAAAAGAGGAGTTGGAACTACTTCAAAAATATTTCAGTGCTACATACAGTGATGATAATTACGGATCAAAAATTATAAAAAGCTATATAGATAACGGTTATCTTATGGATCCTCATACGGCTACTTGTATCAAGGGGTATGAAGAGTTAAAGCAAAAAGATCTGAAAATGGTTATCTATTCAACTGCTGAATGGACAAAGTTTTCACCGACTGTTCTAAATGCTTTAAATGAAGACAATAAAACTTATACCGACAAAGAAGCTTTAGAGCAGATATCTTTAAAGCTTGATTTAAATATACCTAAGCAGATAAAAGATCTGTTTGATGCTGATATTAAACACGATACAATAATAGATATAGAACTGTTAGAAAAAGAGATAATAGAATTTTTGAAGGAATAACCTAATGTTAAAAGCCGAAGATTGCAAAGATATTAATATATTATATGTTGAAGATGATGAAAAGACACGACTATCAACCACACGAATATTAGAAAGATTTTTTAATAAGGTAACGGTTGCAGTTGACGGCAGAGACGGTTTGGAAAAATTTACTGCAGGTAACTTTGATATAGTTTTTACCGATCTTACTATGCCCGAGATGACAGGTATTGAACTTATAAGAGAGGTCAAAAAGATTGATCCAAATATTTATGTGGTTGTAATATCGGCTAACTCAGATCAAATGAGTTTTATCGAGACTATTAAACTCGGTGTTAAAGGTTATCTTGTAAAACCTATGGATTTAACACAGTTTATAGAAACTGCAAGCAGTGCAGTTGAGTATGTAAATAATAAAAGAAATTTAAAGATTCTAGAGCAATACAGAGAGATAGTTGATCAAAGTGCTATTGTTTCAAAAGCTGATCCAAGTGGAAAAATAACTTACGTAAATGATAAGTTTTGTGAAATATCAGGTTATACAAAAGAGGAACTTTTAGGAAAGAACCATAATGTTGTAAGAGATCCTAGTGTTCCAAAATCTCTATTTAAGGATATGTGGAACACTATCAAGGCAAAAAAACAATGGTCCGGACAGGTAAAGAACAGAGCAAAAAACGGTAGTAGTTATTATGTTGATGCTTTGATCTGTCCTATATTAGATCAAAACAGTGATATTATTGAGTATATTGGCCTAAGACATGATATAACAGAGATGATAAATCCAAAAAGACAACTTTTAGATACTATTAAACAGACACACAAACCTTTATTGGTAATGGTAAAAGTTGAAGGTTTCCATAAATTAGAACATATTTATAATCAAACAATAATTGACAAGTTAGAAACTGAGATTGAAAGACACTTATTAGAATATCTACCTATGGGTCTTGATTTTAAAAAGCTATTTTATCTGGGTGAAGGTGAGTTCGCTTTGATAAAGTCTTTAGATGAAGGGCAGGAGAGCTTAACTCAGCAGGAGATACTACTTAAAAAATTCCAAAACAATTTTAAAAAAGAACTTATATCAGTAGATGATTTTGAATTTGACCTTTCAATAGTTATAAGTTTCTCTACAAATGACGAAAAACTGTATGAAAATACTAAATATGGACTAATAGAAGCTATAGATAAACAGCTTGATATAGTATTTGCCAATGATCTTACCAAAAAAGTAATTGATGAAACGGTTAAAAATACTAATACTATCAATATGATAAAAAAAGCTATAGATAACGGTAAAATAGTATCTCATTTTCAGCCTTTAGTAAACAATAAAACAATGGAGATAGAGAAGTATGAATCCTTAGTAAGACTAATAGATGATGACCAGAAGATCATATCTCCATATTTCTTTTTAGAAGTTGCAAAAGAGGGTAAATACTATAATAAAATTACAAATATTGTTATAGACAACTCTTTTGCCGCTTTATGTAAAACAGATAAAGAGATATCTATAAATCTTTCAGCTATAGATATTGAAGATCTTGAGATAAGAAACAGACTTATAAATTTAGTAACTGCAAATATGGATAAGGCTCATAGAATTGTATTTGAACTTTTAGAAGATGAAATTGTAAAAGATTTCCAGATAGTAAAAGACTTTATTGCTCTTGTAAAAGCATTTGGGGTTCAAATTGCTATAGATGACTTTGGTGCCGGTGTATCAAACTTTGAAAGACTTTTAGATTATCAGCCTGATATATTAAAAATAGATGCTTGTTTGATAAAAAATATTGAAGTAGATAAGTACAGCAGAGATGTTGTAGAGACTATTCAGGCATTTGCTGATAAACAGGGTATAAAAACAGTTGCTGAGTTTGTATCCAATGAAAATATTTTAGAAATTATCAAAGAGATAGGGGTAGGGTACTCTCAAGGTTTCCTTTTAGGTAAGCCTGAACCTTTAAAAGAGTAGGTAGTTTTATCTACACTTTTTAGCCATCTTTGTAAAAAATCTTCTCTTTTTAAAACTTTTGCACCTAAGTTTAGTTTGTAGTCCATATAGGGATGTCCAAGATTCCAAAAGTCAAAATTTTTTTCTTCAAGATATTTAGCCAGTAGAGTCATTTGGAGTTTACCGTAGTTGTTGTATCTTTTCTCTTTTGATGAGAAGCCGCTTAGACTTGTGTAAGTGCTTCCTATTTTGTATCCAATCTCAGCTGCAACTATCTCTTTTGTACTTTTATCTGTAATCTTACAACACAATAGTTCAAAGTCGATTGTTTGATGATCAAACTCAATTATATTAAAAAGGATCTTTTTATATGAGTCATCAAGCCAGCAGTCGTTATGATATCTATTGAGCTGATCTACGGTATGCTCAATATCATCATCGATACTAAATATATAATCTGAGTTATTGTTTATAAGTTGTTTTACTTTTTTTGATACGTGCAGATCCTTAAAATCTAAAACTGCATACTCCAATTGTATTTCAGGTAAGAGTATGAACTTCTCTTCAAAGCTTTGAGAAACAGTGATAAATCCTTTATGCGCCAGTTCAATATAAAAAGCAGGGGAGAGATCATCACTAAAATAATAGTTATGTTCTAGGTTTGGATATATATAGTTAAACAGTATATTGTTATCGTTTATATCACTTTGTTTTATGTAGTAGATCTGATCAGCCATAGGTAATTATACTAATATAAGATTAATTATTTCAATATAATGTAAAAAAAGAGTAGATTGGATATAATTTTAAAATATAATTGATTTTATAGTAATAAGGAAATATGTTTTGGCAAAGAAAAAAGAAGAAAAAAAACAAAGAGAATTTTTAAATAAAAAAGTATTTCATGACTATATTGTTGAAGATGTTATAGAGGTAGGTATCGAGCTTAAAGGTAGTGAGGTAAAGTCTATAAGGGCAGGACGTGTAAATATAAAAGATAGTTTTGTTAGAATAATAAAAAACGAGATGTTTATATTAAATATGCATATAGGTGCACTTGAAACCACACACACCACATACAGACCCCAAGAGAACAGAGACAGAAAACTTCTGCTTCATAGAAAACAGATAAACAAGTTTTATGAAAAAGTCACAAAAGACGGGTATACTATAGTTGTAACAAAGATGTATTTCAACGATAAAAATATGGTAAAACTAAATATAGGTATCGGTAAGGGTAAAAAACTGCACGATAAAAGGCAGGCTTTAAAAGAGAAAGATATGAAAAAGCAAAGTGACAGAATATTAAAGGCATGGAACAGATAATGGAAAACTTCAAAAAATTAAAGTTCGGTATAGTGGGACTTGGACTTATGGGCGGTTCATTTGCCAAGGTGCTTAAAAAATATGCTCTTGCAAAAGAGATAGTTGGATATGATCATAACTCACAACATGAAGACCAGGCACTGGCACTAGGTCTTGTGGAGAGAGTGGTGGATATAGATGAGCTTTTAAAATGTGATATGATAGTACTTTGTATCCCTGTGGATGCTATAGTATCTTTTATGCCTACGCTTGAAGATATAGATAGTGATACTACTATTATAGACTTTGGAAGTACTAAAAAGCTTATAGTTGATAATATCCCCGAATCTATCAAACAAAACTTTATACCGGCCCACCCTATGACAGGAACGGAGAAGTTTGGACCAAGTGCTGCAGTTGACGGTCTGTATGAGGGTAAGACAGTAGTATTGTGTGATCTTGATAGTTGTGATCAACTACATCAAAAAAGGGCACTTGATATCTTTAATGCTATAGCTATGAGAATAGTACATATGGACTCAGCCACTCACGATATACATGCCTGCTATATCTCACACCTTCCCCATGCTATCTCTTTTGGTCTGGCAAATACAGTTATGTCACACGAAGATCCGCAAAATATTATGACACTAGCAGCAGGCGGTTTTAAAGATATGAGCCGTATAGCAAAGTCAAGTCCAAATATGTGGACAGATATTTTTAGACAAAATAGAGAAAACCTTCTTGATGCTATGAATAAGTATGAAGATCATATGAAAGATATGAAAAAGATGTTAGAGGAAGAAAACTACGAAGAGATATACAAGTGGATGGCAAAAGCCAATACTCTTCACGATATACTATAAAAAAGGATATAAAATGAAGATGGACAGATTTAAAAATGTAGCAGCTTTAATAGGTGTAACTCTATTTATTAGCGGTTGTGGTTCATCTTCAGATTCTCAACCAAGCGAAACAACAAACAAGATTAATAATAGTGTAGAAACAATAACACAAAGTTATAAAGTTGCAGATACAAATCAGCAAAAATGTTTTGATAGTAATGGTATCCAGATAACTTGTTCAAATACGGGGCAAGATGGTTCTTATATTACAAATGTGCCATCTTATTCTATAAATAACAGCTATATTGTTACAGATAATATCACAGCACTTATGTGGACAAAAAGTGCAGATATAAATAATGACGGTTATATAGATGTCTCAGATAAAAAAAGTCAAACACAAGCGGTATCTTATTGTCAAGAGCTATCTTTGGAGGGTTATGATGATTGGAGATTGCCTGATATAAAAACATTATATTCACTTATGGACTTCAGCGGCGGTGACCCAAGTGGCTACAACGGTACAGATACAAGTGAATTGAAACCATTTATAGATAACAGCGTATTTGAGATAGGCTACGGTGATACAAGTGCAGGGGAAAGAGTTATCGATGCACAATGGGCAACAACTACAAAATATGTTTCTACAACAATGAACGGTGATGAAACAATGTTTGGTTTAAATCTTGCAGATGGGAGGATCAAAGGTTATCCAGTGCAAACCCATGGCTCAGATAAGCTTTTCTATGTTCAGTGTGTAAGGGAAAATGAAAACTATGGAAAGAATAGTTTTAAAGATAATGGTGATGATACTATAACAGACAATGGTACAAATCTAACATGGCAGAAAAATGATAATGCAAATAAAGTTGATTGGGATGGAGCATTGTCTTATTGTGAAAATTTAACTTTAGGAGGGTCTAGTTTTTGGAGATTGCCAAATGCTAAAGAGTTACATACAATTGTTGATTATACAAAATCACCGGATACAGATAATTCACCGGCTATAGATACAGAGTTTTTTAATAGCAGTTCAATTATAAACGAAGAGGGGGAAGATGACTTTGGATCTTATTGGAGCAGTACAACCCATAAAACATATACAAACCAAGGAAGTTCAGCGGTATATATAAGCTTTGGAAGGGCACTTGGATATATGAACAATCAATGGCTTGATGTACACGGGGCAGGAGCTCAAAGAAGTGACCCTAAAGATATTTCCCTGTTAAATACAAATGATCCTTCATATACAATTGTAGGTGATACAATAACACATGGTCCGCAAGGTGATGTTGTAAGGGGAATGAACTTTGTAAGGTGTGTAAGAGATTAAAGTTTATAGTATATTTTCTATAGCCTCTTGAACCTTCACGGCCTGCACATGCTCTTTTACATCGTGGCATCTTACTATTGATGAGCCTCTTTTGATACTGTCAAGATGTATTGCCAAAGTTCCAGGCAGTCTTTCTTGCGTAGGGCAGGGTGTGATCTTGTTTATCATTGACTTTCTGCTTGCTCCTATAAGAAGTTCGTATCCGAAGTGTTTAAAGTGTTCTGTGTGTTTTAGAAGGGTCAGGTTGTGTTCTAAGGTTTTGCCGAACCCTATACCAATATCTAGGATGATCTCCTCTATACCGAACTTTTTGGCCTTCGCTATTCTCTCACTAAAGAACCGGTCCACTTCTATTATCACATCTTCATAAGAGGGGTTGTGCTGCATATCTTTTGGCTTCCCTTGCATATGCATGATAACAACTGCTGCTTTGTATTTAGATGCTACACGTGCCACTTCATCGTTTGATAGTCCTGTTACGTCATTTACTATTTTAAAGCCGCTTTTTAGTGCATACTCTATAACGCTTGGGGTGAAGCTGTCTATACTGAAGTCCACCTCTTTATAAAGCTTCTCTTTTTCTATAAGGTCACAGATTGGTTTGACTCTATCCATCTCCTCTTGTTCTGATACTGTATCGCTTCCGGGTCGTGTAGATACACCGCCTATATCTATGATAGATGCACCGTCTTTAATCATCTGTTTTATTTTAGATACTGCATCTTCACCAGCGCCCTGAGCTTGCGAAGAGGTCCCCTTGGGGGGAAAACGGCTTCCGCTAAAAAAGCTGTCATCGTTTGCATTTATAATACCCATTATTCTTGTGGGGTATTTTTTAGTATTTATAAACTCTTTTAGCCCTTTTGCCAATGTTTTTAGACCAAAAGGCTGGGCTAGTTCTTTTCTTGATAGTATCTCAAGGTGTTTTGTAGTACCCATAAGTACTGCGTCTACTTTTTCATCACGTGCAATAATCGTACCCATAGGTACTGCTAAGTCTGCTCCAATTGATAGGGCATCTTGCTTTAGGATATTTGCACCGCCAACTTTTAGGTCTTTTATATAGATAAGGTGTATATCGGTTTTTTGTGCCATGATTTTGGCACCTGAATCATCTGTGCCTATTTTTTTAAAAAGTTCTTTTGTATCGTTTGAGTTTATTTTGTAGAAATTCATTTTGTATTTTTTGTTATAATTGTAAGAAGCAGGGTGGTTAGGACATTTATAGGTCTGGAGTTCAACTCTAAAAGTTTCATAGCTTTACTAAAACTGTTCAGCTGTTGCGTTGTCAGTTTGACTTTGTTTTGATTTATACTAAAAAGTATAGATTCTACTATCTCTTTTGCTTCACTTTTAGATACTCTTTGGTTCTGTTTTAAGAACTCATATACCTCTTTTAGTTCAAGGTTTTTAAGATTTAGAGTTGAAGGGGTGATAGTTTTTTTTGTTTTTAAGTATTGTACTTGTACTCGTGATAGTATAGTTGGTAAAATCGAGTTTTTTGATATGGTAAATATTAAAAAGATAACATTCTTTGGAGGCTCTTCAAGAACCTTCAGTAGCGAGTTTTGTGCCTCTATTCTAAAAGAATCACCGCAAAGCACCACGTATTTTGTAGTTGCAGATGCTATATATGCCTCTTTGATAGCTTTTTGAGCTTGCGGAAGTTGAAACTCTGTTTTCCCCTCCAGCTCATTTTGCACTATTCTTACGGAGTGTGCAGGTAGTTTGCCGCTTATATCTTTAAGTGCCGATTCTATATCATTTACTATATAAAGTGTTGATTTCTCAATCATATTATTTTAGTACATCCACTTGTGCAAATAGTACCGCACTTAATGTTTTATCAAAAAGCCTGTACATCTGTAAAAGTTTCATATCTACAGATTCATCACTGCTTTTTAGATTGAAACTGTTTGGAAGCTCCTCGTCCATTATCCACAGAAGGGGTTTGTTTGAGAACTTTGCCAGGGTAGCTCTTTTACTTTGACTTTTACCGATATACCAAAAAAAGTAACCGTTAGGAAAAGATATATCCAGCATATCTTTTATAAGCTCAATATCTTTTTCTGTTTTTATATTATCTATATTGGAGTTGAACGAATTAAAATCATAAAATGGCAGAAGTGGTCTTCCATGCTTCGTTTGATTGATATTTGACAAAATATACTGCATATACCATTCATAGTCCTTATCGGTTATAATAAGTACCGATTTCCCTTTATCTATGATATTTGTGATTGACTTGGATACCAAAGGGGTCCAGTCATACTTCCTCTCCTCCAGCCAAGAACCCAGAAGCTTATCATGTCTTATGGTGTCAACGGTCCAGTTAATAAACTCTTGCAAATGTTAACCTTATTTGTCTAGTTCATATATATCGTGAAGACTTCTAACCGCTAACTCTGCATATTTTTCTTCAATGACCATTGATATCTTGATCTCACTTGTACTTATGATTCTTATGTTGATGTTACTGTCTGCTAGTGCACTAAATGCCTTGCTTGCAACACCCGTGTGTGATTTCATACCCACACCCACAATAGAAACTTTACAGATATCCTCTTTGTAATCAATACTTTCAGTATCTTCATTGAATTGGTCCATTACGGCTTTTGCTTTTTCAAGTTCCGTAGTTGGAACTGTAAAGTCTAAATTTGTTTTACCGTCACTGCCAACTGTTTGTACTATCATATCAACATTGATGTTTGCATCTGCAAGAGCCGTGAAGATAGCCGATGCTATTCCAGGTTTGTCACTAACTCCGTACATACCAATTCTTACTTGATTTTTATCCAGTGCTATTCCGCTTACTACAGGTTGTTCCATAATATTTTCTTCCTTTGTTATTAGTGTTCCTTCAACTTCAGGTGTGAAGCTGCTTCTTGATACAAGATTTACGTTTAGTTTTTTTGCCATCTCTACTGATCTGTTTTGAAGTACCTTTGCTCCAAGGCTTGCAAGTTCAAGCATCTCGTCATATGAGATCTTTTCTAGTTTTTTTGCTTTGCTTACAATTCGGGGATCTGTTGTATAGATACCGTCCACATCCGTATATATCTCACATACGTCTGCTTTAAGTGCACCTGCTAGTGCAACGGCAGTAAGGTCACTTCCTCCACGTCCTAGAGTTGTAACTCTACCGTTGTCACTGTTGATACCTTGGAAACCTGCTACGATGATAACTTTACCTTCACCTATGGCATTTTTCATATTTGTCGTATCTATACTTTCTATTCTGGCTTTTGTATGAGCCGTATCAGTAACGATACCGGCTTCACGTCCGCTCATAGATGTAGCTTTATACCCTTGCTCATTTAATGCTATAGATAAAAGTGCAGATGTAACCCTCTCCCCACTACTTAAAAGCATATCCATCTCAGATTCATTTGGTGATTTACTAAAAGTTTCCGCATATTCTATAAGCTTGTTTGTTTCACCGCTCATAGCACTAACAACAGCAACTATATCATCACCTTGATCTCGCAAGTTTTTGATGATGTTTGCCACATTTTGAATTCTCTCCAAAGTACCTACACTGGTACCGCCGAACTTTAATACTTTTAACATATTAAATATATCCCTCTTTCTTAAAATATTTTAAAACTTTTTTATAAACGGTTCTTTTAAAAAAAGTTATGTAGTCGTTTAACTCTTCAGTTTTTACAAATTTGTAATTGCTAAACTCAGGTACATGAGTGTTTATATCAATCTTTGCACCTTTTTTTAGTTTTACTAAAAAGTATTTTTGTGTCTGTCCATCATATGGAGCCATACGATTTGCCACGGCAGGGGGGAAATCATAGCTCACCCATTGAGGGTACTCTGCTACAATATCCACATCGTCTGTTCCAATCTCCTCTTTAAGCTCTCTAAACAGTGCTGTTTTGGGACTTTCCCCTTTGTCAATTCCACCTTGAGGGAACTGCCAGGCATCTTCTACATCTATTCTAGAAGCTATAAAGATCTCGCAACGTGCAGGGTATGATGAAGACAAAACAATTGCAGCCACATTAGGTCTATAGTTTTTCTTGGTTTTATCTTTCATTAATTTAATTACCTTATACTTATATATCGCGATTATACACAAAGGATGCTTCAAAAATGCTTTTATATATACATATTCCCTTCTGTGACAGTAAGTGTCACTACTGTGCTTTTAACTCATATACCTACCTTCACGGTTTAAGGGATGATTATATGAAAGCTTTAGAAAAACAGCTTAAATACGAACTTGAAAAAAATGATAAAAAAATAGAAACAATTTTTATTGGGGGAGGGACTCCCAGCTGTATAAAAGGGGAGTATTACCAAAATATTATGGATATTGTTAAGCCTTATTTAGAACCAAACAGTGAAGTGACAATAGAAGCCAATCCAAACTCTGCATCAAAAAAGTGGCTAGAGGAAGTATATAAAGCAGGTATAAACCGTATAAGCTTTGGTGTACAGAGTTTCAATGATAAGAAGCTTGAGTTTTTAGGAAGAAGTCACAATAAAACACAGGCAGTTCAAGCTGTTAATGATGCCTATAATAGCGGCTTTAAACATATAAATGTGGATATTATCTATGATACGGCATTGGATACAAAAGAGTTATTGCAAGATGATATAACTATCATAAAAGAACTTCCCGTAGATCATGTAAGTGCCTATAGCCTAACAATAGAGGAGGGGACAAAGTTTTACGATAGAAGCAGTGTAAGGGTTGAAGATATTCATAATGCAAAATATCTCTTTAAGGAGCTTGAAAACACAGGCTTTAAACAGTACGAGATATCAAACTTTGCTAAGAGTGCGGATGCCAGAAGTAAACACAACCTTGGCTATTGGCAGTATAAAGAGTATCTTGGTATTGGAAGCGGGGCAGTGGGGTGTATAAACAAAACAAGAGTGTATGGTAAAAAAGATGTTCAAGAGTATATAAACGATCCTTTAGAATATGAAGAGACAGAGATTTTAAGCAGTGAGGATATAGTTATAGAAAAAATACTTTTAGGGTTTAGAAATATAAGCGGTTTTAAACTTGAAATATTAAATAAGAAACAGTTGAAAAATTTAAAAGAGCTGGAAGTTGAGGGGAAGGTAATAGTTAAAGATGATAAAGCATATTCATCTGACTTTATGTTGGCAGATGAATTAGCTTTATATATAGATTAAGGTGCAGGTGCAGTTGCTTGTGTTATAGTTGCATTACTGAAAACACCGTTACTTTTAAAAGTAACGGTTGTGATTTTTTCATAATCTTCGGATGTGTTTGGAATTAATGAAATATCAAGTTCAAAATTACCGTCAGATAATACAGGAATTGTACCGCTAGTAACCGTACCGCTTGCTAGCTGTTCATGATTGATAATTGCATATTCTATTGTTCCAGCAACAGGGGAACCATTTTCTAATAATATACCGGGGATTGTTATATCTGTACTAGCATTTGTAGCTGGTATATCTGGCATAGGCAAACTGATACTATATGTCGATGTTGTAGTATCTTCATCTACGACTGTAGCTAGTAATGTAACATTCTTTCTTGCATAAGTGGAATTACTTTGTATGTAAATATCATATAGTTTATTATTCTGAGTATCATTTTCCTTAAAGCCTATTGCAACATAACCTACATTGTCGTTATTTAAATCATCTGTATAAGTTTTAGTTGTATCTATGTCACTTGTATTAAAATCATTTAGATCTATACTCTCTACGTAAGAGAGGTCACCCTCTATAGTAACACTGTACTCTTCATCTAAAGTACTGTTATTTGGGTCGATATCAAAAACATAAAGGAACTTTTTACCAGAACCGTTTGCTATCTCTAAAGCTTCTTCATCCTCAATAAGTGCAGTCATAACTGGAGGTAGAATAGTAGTATTTAGATCCTCCGTATCATCATCGTCAGATGACTCTTTCGTTAAAAGGTATAGAAAATTCTCTGTTTTTTCATGCTCATCTTCAATATCATATGTGATCTCAAGATTGGCAAGTACATTTTCATCATATTTAAATGTTTCAAAACTCATGGTATAGTTTAGTGTGTATGAAGTAAGTCCCGATATGGGGTATCTCTCATTGACATCAAAATCTGCTACTGTACTTCCGTTAACAGTTATCTTCATCTGTTTTATATTGATCTCTTTATAGTATTCGTTGTATTCCCAGTTAAAAACAATCTGGGGGCTAATAGTATAAAAAGTGTTATAATCGTTGATAGCAACACCCTCTACTGTTTTATTCTCATCTGAAATATACGCGTTTGCACCATACCCAATATCTCCACACCCTGCAAAAAAGATACCAATTGCCGTAGTCAACCCTAATAATACTTTTTTCAATTTATCACCTTTATTAGTTTTATTAATTTAAAATACTTATTAATATATCATAAAATTTATTAAATAATAATTTACTTTACTAGTGATTTTATAAGTTTTAAAGCAAGATCCAAAGCTTTGGTTCTATGACTTAAACTCTTTTTTATCTCAACGGGAAGTGTTCCCAATGTTTCATCAAACCCTTTAGGTATGAAAAGGGGATCATATCCAAAGCCGCCGCTGCCGATCTCTTTGTCTATCACCTCTCCGTGCATCCAGCCATGTGTAGTATATATAGACCCATTATACGCTACGGCTAAGCAGGCAGTATAAAAAGCAGGAGTTTTTGAGATATTATTCTCTTTTAGTTTTGAGATAAGCTTTTTATTGTTGCTTTTATCGCTTGCATCGCTTCCTGAATATCTTGCACTGTAGATACCCGGTTCATTATTTAAAACAGGTACTGTTATACCGCTATCGTCCGATATCACTATACACTCCTCTTGGTAGTCTTTTTCTTTTAGAGCATCCACTACAGCCTGTGCTTTTATAACGGCATTTTCTTGAAAAGTCGTACCTGTTTCTTCTATATCAAAGGGACCCGTAATATCACTGTAGGGTATCACTTCATCATTTTGAAGAAGGTTTTGAAGCTCTTTTATTTTCCCTTTGTTTGCAGATGCTAATATGATCTTCATTTTAACATCTCTTTGTCATATTGTAAAAATGCTTTTATTTTTTGAGATATCTCTTTTACTGTTTCCGAGGCATTAACTACTAAAAGATCTATTGGCTTTTCACTCATAGAGTTCATAAGCTCAATAGCTTCTATCATCCTTGTTTGTATATCTATAAGGTATTGGCTTCCTCTTTGTTCTATACTGTCTTGCTCTTTTTGAGACAGTCTGTGCTCCAACTCCTCTTTTGTAAGTTTTAAGATAATGATCTTATCGGGCATAGCACCGTTTAAAGCCATGATATTCAGTGAGATAGCAATCTCTAAGGGTGCAGACTTGGCATATGCAATACCGCTTAGAAAGCCTCTGTCACTTATGATCATCTCATCCGGGTTTTTCTTTACCACTTCAAAGCTGTGTTCTGCTCTATCGGCTAAAAAAAGGAACATCTCTGCTACTTTTGATTTTGCTTCACCGTTTAGAACCATCTGCCTAAGTTTTACACCTAGCTTTGTTCCCCCCGGTTCTTTTGTAAATACAGCATCCGTAAACTCCTGCTTTAATATCTCTAATTGTGTAGATTTTCCAGCCGTGTCTATACCTTCAAGTATTACATACATATTTTCTTTACCTCTTCTTTTATATCATTTATTATCTCATTTGGAACCAGGTGGTCGTAACTTCCCTCAAACTTTATAAGCTCTCTTACAATTGATGAACTTACAAAGGCATTTTCAAGGGATGGCATTAAAAATACCGTGTCAAGATTTTTGTCAAGTGAGCTGTTTGCATAAGACATTTGAAGTTCATATTCAAAGTCCGTGGTAGTTCTTAATCCTCTTATAATATTATACACATTTTTTTCTTTTGCAAAATCTACCATCAAGGTGTTAAAAGGCTCAACTGTAACACCCTTAACCCCCTTTGTAACATTTTGTATAAGTTTTACACGGGTATTAATGTTAAACATAGGCTTCTTTGCCGTAGAGTCTGCAACTGCTACAATTATCTCATCGTATATCTTTAAACCCCTTTTTAGTATATCCATATGTCCGTTGGTTATAGGATCAAAGGTGCCGCTGTATATTGCTTTTGTTTTCAATTGTTTCCTTTCCATCTTTTGTAAAGATCGTGTTCAATATTTAATAGATCAAACCACTTTCCTATTATAAAATTTTCCATATCATCTAGTGTCTGCTGAGCACTGTAATATCCAATAACCGGAGGTGCAACGGTTACACCTAAAGTTGACAGTTTTGTCATATTCTCCAACTGTATAGTGTTGTAGGGCATCTCTCTTGGTGCTATTACTATTTCTCTTCTTTCTTTTAACATAACGCTAAACACTCTTGTTATAAGTGTGTCGCTTATCCCTACGGTACATTTAGCCAGTGTATTCATACTGCAAGGTACGATTATAAGCTTGTCTGTTTTAAATGAACCGGACGCTACAGGTTCTGATAGGTCATTATCATCATAGAATGTGATATTTTCATATTTTGGAATATTTAAGTTTGATTCCAGCTGTAAAGTTTTTTTTGCACTGTTAGATATTATTGCAAACACTTCAATCTCTTTTGGGATCAAGCTTAAAAACTTCAATCCAAGCTGCACACCGGATGCACCGGAAACAGCAACAACTAATTTCATAAATAACCTTTTGTAGGGCACCTCTAAGCTATGAATGATAGGTATTTTTAGATGTGCCCTTTATTTGATAGTCATCATTTTATCAAAAAATCACTTTTGTATGGTTTTTATCTATTTAAATATACATTTCTTAACTTTCGTTTAAGTTGGTATATTGTAACATTCTGTATAATATTTAAATAAAAACTAATAAAAATTGTACTAATATTCTAAAAAATATTATACATTTTATATAAAGGGTAGATTATGGATAAAGTAGTAAGTTTTATAAGAATTAATAAAAACAATGAAGAGTATACGGATGCTCAGGCAGTTGGTATTGCAAAATATATCAAGGATAAAAACCTTACATTAGAGAAAAATATCGAGGTGGAAGTTAACATACCTGATGAGGAGGAAAATATCTTTAAGATACTTGAAAGTTGTAAGCAAGGGTGTGTAGTTGTTGTATATGATATTAATGTATTTGGAAGAACAACAGCTTCAATTCTTGACAATATAAAATATCTTTTAAATCACGGTGTAAGAATACTAAGTGTTAGTCAAAATCTTGATTTTGTAAGTAAAGATGATATGCTTACTAAAATGATCCTTGGTGTTATAGGGATGACTATCAATCTTGAAAAAGATCTTATGAGTCTAAGAACAAAAGAAGCACTTACGGCTAAGAAACTTGACGGTGTAAGTTTAGGTAAACCAAAAGGTACTATCCAAAAATCTAAATTTGATGAACAAAGAGATAAAATAGAAGAGCTTTTAGCTGTGGGTCTTAGTGTAAGAAAGATAGCTAAAGTGCTTGGATACAACAACCATATAGGTCTTAATAATTATGTTAAGAAAAGAAATATAAGAGAACAGGTATTCAATGAAAGCGGACTAGCTAGCTAAGAGTCGTGAAGTTTTGCAGGTTTAAGCCTGCTTTTCTTATTTAAGATTAATACTCTTAAATATAAAGCTTCTACAAAGCTTATATATGTGAATATCACCTATGAAAAATTTACAACTAGATACAACTTTTTTAAAAAAGATCAATAACGATCATTATTCGTTTGTCGACCCCAAACCCCTAAAAAATCCAAAACTTATAAGTGTTAACAGAGCTTTAGCAAATGAGATCACGCTTAATAGTCATTTTATAGATTCAGTTGAGTTTGTAAAATTTATAAACGGTGAAAATTTAACTGATAATATAAAACCTTTTTCATATGCCTACAGCGGTCATCAGTTTGGTTTCCATGTGCCAAACTTAGGTGACGGCAGAGCATTGAATCTTGGGAAGTTAAATAGCTATCAGTTACAAACAAAAGGGAGCGGTATCACACCATACTCAAGAGACGGTGATGGACGTGCAGTACTTCGATCTAGTATTAGGGAGTATTTGTTAAGTGAAGCTATGTATGGACTAGGTATACCAACTACAAGAGCCTTGGGGATAATCTCTTCAGATACAAAAGTATATAGAGGTTATGAAACAGAAAAAGCCTCTATAGTTCTAAGAGCATCAACTTCATGGATAAGGTTCGGTTCTTTTGAGTTTGCTTACAATAGTGAAAATAAAGAGGAAAATCTAAAAAACCTTGCAGACTTTTTAATAGATGAAAGCTACCCACATTTAAAAGAGCTAGATAATAAATATGAAGAGCTTTATTTTGAGATAGTTGATAAAACTATTGAGCTTATGGCTCTTTGGCAAAGTGTAGGTTTCTGTCACGGAGTGATGAACACGGACAATATGTCTGCTGCAGGTTTAACTATAGACTACGGACCATACGCTTTTATGGAAGAGTTTGATCAAGGTTATGTATGTAACTTATCCGATAAAGAGGGGAGATACAGCTTTACAAACCAGCCTTTTATAGCTCAATGGAATCTGTCAGTCTTAGCTAAGGTTTTAAGTCCAATTGCTGATGAAGGTTTGATGAACAGTTATAATGATCATTTTATAGGAAAGTTTAAAAAAAGATATTTTGCAATAATGAAAGAGAAGTTGGGGCTTTATAATAATGATATAGATGACACTACATTGATATTAAGAATGTTTAGTGCCTTGCAGGCTGAGAGTATAGACTATAACTCGTTCTTTTATAAGATATCCTGCGGTGATTTTGAGTTTATAAACAGAGTGCAGATAAAAGGATGGTTCAAACTGTATAAAAATAGATTGGAGCATGAAACCGTATCAAAAGAGGAAAGGTTTTCAAGAATGAAAAAGATCAATCCTAAGTTTGTACTGCGTAATTATATGCTTCAAGATGCCATTGATAAAGCAGAGCAGGGTGATTACACACTGGTAAATGACTTTTTAGAGATAGCACAAGATCCATTTGCAGATCATCCAAAATATGAGCACTACACCAAACCGAAACCTAATTGGGAACCTTTGAAGTGTAGCTGTTCCTCTTAGGGTATTGTTGGAGTTTTAGGAACTACTTTTAAATTATTGATAGCTGTTTATTTTGGATATTTATTGATATATTTGGATGGTTTTGGAAAATGTTGTGATAAATAGGTGTCAAATTTGTTGATAAGTAGAATAAAAAATACAATAAAAAAGAACCATCACTTAGATGATTCTTTTATCTGTTTTACTACTTCAATAGGCACATCAAATATCCGTGCCAAAGTTTCGTAGCTCCCTGTAGAATTTAATATATTCCTATAAAGTGTCATAGGCTTAAGGGAGTATGGATCTTTTGAGGTTATTTCTATAAGCTTTATCTTTAATTCATTGCTAATATTTTCAAAATCCATGTTATTCCCCTTTACCTATATTTAACATCTGATATAAGTGATGTTCCACTGTTAATCATATCTATAACTTCACTCCAGTTTTGTTCATCAGCTTCCCATAGTATGTCATGCGATGGATATTTACATTGCAGGTTACTGAATGCCAATCCAACATGATTGTTATAGTGGGATAGTTTGAATTCCCCGTTGTCTTGTTGTTTAAATCTTATGTATGATATGTTATCGCACATACTGGCTAACTAAGGTAAATATTACCTCAGTAGCATTATCTTTAATAGTTAATTTTGGTTGGTTATATCTAATCTCTTGATAGTTCATTTTGTAGCTCCTTGAATGTTATGCTCCAGGTTTAAAGTTTTCATCTCTAATTATCTTTAGATTCTCATCGTTTATCTCTTGGAATTCTGTTAGGCTAAAATATCCCCATTCAGCCTCATGCCCTTTGACATAGCCAAATGCTCTCTTTGTATTATTATCATATTCACATAAGTACCATTCCCAGTTAGAGAATATTGCTATAAAGCGAATATGTAGTATTTTTTTATCTGTTAGTATATCTTCCGTATCGTATAATTTTGGTAGTGTATCTTCTAGCTCTTTTGGTAGTAATTCCATTGTTATGCTCCTTGTTGTAGTTTTAGTAGTTGTTCTAATGTTGGTAGATTAATGTCTATTTTTAAATGTTTTTGTATTGTTTTTGTTATCTCTTCTAATGATGTAAATTCATCATCAATTATCTCTTGGTTATTATCGTAGTCGTATAGCCATAGAAGTATGCTGTTGTTGTCGTATGCTCTTAAATTTATTTCTATGTTGTTTATCACTATAAAGTAATAGTCGTCTTGTATATCCCATATTGGTATATTTTGTATTGTTGTTTTTTCGTGTTTCATTGTTGTTCCTTTGTGTTGATTTTATAAGCTGTAATTAGCTTATCTGAGATATTTATATCTATATTAATTCTTGGAAGTTTCCTAAATGGATATAGAAATAAGTGCAATATTTTCATTGAAACTTTATACAACTTCAACTACTGGTATATTTAAAAAGAAGAACAAATATATATGATAAAGCCACCACTGCTTCATCTTTCATTAAAGAAGAAGTAACGCCGTTGAACTGGAAACAAGATATTTCAAATCAGAGTATAAATTAGAGCTATAACAGTTGCGGAACTTTATGTGCTGAGTGCATGGGAGAATTAGAGAGGTCTTTGAAACTTACATATTTTTAGATGATCTCTCTTTTTAAATGCCTATATATGGCTTAATATGGTTTTCATATCTTCTTTTAGTATCAAAAATATTAATATCCTTTTTACCCCTTACCTTTAGATCATCAAAGTACATATTTGCTACTTCATCAAATGTAGGACCCTTTATATTTTTAAATAGTAAGTCATCCTGACCAAACCTGATTTTTCCATACTAGTTTCCTTTGTAAAATTATATAAACCGTTATCTACGATTAGTAGTAAGTCTGAGTACTGTGACAGATATAATCAGCTAAATCTAGCAGGTTATATACCACTTTCGCATTTTTATTTGATCCTAGTTTTAGATACTTTGGACCTGTACCGTTCATTATTGCTTTATCTAAAAATGAGGTTGAGCAGTTTAGTATTTCACTTGCCTCTTTTTTATTAACAGTTATGTTGTATCTTTGAAGTAATGAATCATAAATGATTCTTTTATTTTCTTCTATCATTGTATATCCTTTGATTTTTATTTATAGATTTATTTCTATATGGTTTATTTGTTATCTGTTTGGATATTTTTGGATAGTTTTTTATAAAAATTTGAAATAAAGTAAAAGATTGTGTATAATTACACAAATGATATAAAATTGCCGACAGTATTAAGAATTGATGGATATAGATTTTTCTTCTTTAGTAACGAACATACGCCTGAGCATATAGATATTGAAAAGGCTGATATGTATGCAAGGATAGAATTAGAATCTTTGAATGTAACGGATAGTTATAATCTTTCTTCAAAAGATTTAAAAAAACTAGTTAACTTAGTTAGAAAAAATAAAGATAAATTAAAAGGGGAATGGGATGAGTACTTTAAAAACTAAAGCATTGATAACATCTATAGGTTTTGGTGAAGATAAAATGTATATAGAGTTAAATACATCAAGAGTATTAACAGTTCCTTATACCTATACAAATAGACTTCAAAATGCAAAACTTGATGAATTAAAAAATTATAGACTTTTAGCAGGTGGAGTAGGGGTACACTTTGAAGATATTGATGAAGATCTTTCTGTTGAAGGTATAATAAGAGATTTTGGTAATGAATCTAAAAGAATTAATATTTCTGTACAATCAAATCTTTTAGATCAAATTGACCAATATGCAAAAGAACACCATATGAGTAGATCAGCTCTTATTCAAAAAGCAACATTTGAATATATTGCAAGTTAACTATTATGATTAAAATAAGTAAAAGTATTAGATTTTACAGCAACTATGGATAAAGATTTGATTTTAAAATTTAAAGAACTTCAAATAGAGAACCTGTGGTTTACTGATGATAAAAGAGAAGATAGAAGTGATAAATGGATCAATGTTATTGTTAGGAAAATATATGAATGAAACATATTGTAAGAATTTTTAAATCATATGCAATTAGATGAACTATATAAAAAACTTGAATTTCTTGAATCGCAAAAACTTTCAATAGAAAATGAGATACTTGAAACTAAAAAACTAATAGATAAAGTATCTCCATTTTCAAAACAAGATAAAATCAATCTTTTTAAATCACTTTTTATTGGTAGAGAAGATGTTTATGCTAATTATTGGGTAAGTAAAGATGGCACTAAAAAAGGCTACTCTCCAGTTACTTACACCTTTAGGGGTAACGATTATATCCCTATAAATGATAATATCATCAAAAAACACCTTGAAGGTAAAATAAGACTTGGAACTTATGTTGTAGTTGAACAGAGCATGACAAAATTTTTAGTTATAGATCTTGATAAAAAAAGTTTTATAGAAGATACAAGAGCTATTAAAAGAGTATGTAATGAGTTAAATCTAAATCCATACATAGAACTATCAAAATCTGGCAATGGTATCCATATATGGTTTTTCTTTGAAGAGAAAGTAAAAGCAATTGATGCTAGAAAATTAGGAGATCTACTTATTACTAAAGCTATGGATTTATCAAATAGTATTACAGGAAACTTTTCATCTAAAGATGAAACCGCATTTGCTAGTTTTGATATGACTAGCTATGATAGGATGTTTCCAAAAGTAGCGAATAGCGGTCGCTTCAGCGAACTTTCCTTGAAATCAAGATTTTGTAGCTCCCGATATGCTTGGTAATTTAGTAGCGTTACCTTTACACTTTGGTTCAAGAAGTGAAAATAAAACTGTGTTTATAGATATTGATACTATGCAGCATTATGGTGACCAATGGAATATTTTACGAAATATTAAAAAGTTATCACAATATCAACTACAAATACTATTAAAAGAAAACATTTCTCAAGCAGGTATATATCAAGATAGTTTAATGCCATGGGAGATTAAAAA
>JAYEMD010000012.1:0-26397 GCA_034717895.1 Campylobacterota bacterium
ACGAGCAAGAAATACAAGGATAAAGTATAGAGAAAAAAGAGTAAGAAAAAAAGCTGTCAAAAAACTTTTTTTAGATAGTAAACTTATAGATCAATCTTTTTTAGATAAATTTGATAAAGGACAGATCAACTACGATACTTGGAATCTTAGAGCCAATGCCCTTGATAAGCCTATATCAAACGAAGAGCTATTTACAATAGTACTACATCTAGTAAAAAATCGTGGTTATATCGTAGATTATACAGACCTAAATAGAAACAGAAGCGGTAAAAGAAAACTAAAAGCCTTCACATCAAATAAAAAAGCTATGCAGCAGTATAGAACATACGGAGAATTTATCTACCATACAAACAAAGATACGAAAATATACAGAAATAAAAAAGGCTCAGATGATAAATCTATCATGCAAGATAGTATTGAGGATGAACTAAAACTTATCCTAGAGGCACAACAAAAATTTGGAAATATTTTATGCGATAAAGAACTATCAAAAAAAGTCTTTGATATATTTTATATGCATAAAGATAGAGATAAAAAAGTATCAAATGATAAACCTATCCATACACCCAAAGTAAAATCAAAACTTTTACCACCATATAAGATCATACCAACTGTATCTTTCCCGACTCTAACAAGATCTATAAGTAAACTTAGAAAAACAATAAACGCAATTATCAGACAATATGGTTCACTAGATGATATTATCATAACTATAGACGATGAATTTGAAAAGAAAAAACAAAGAGATGCTATAAAAAAACTAAAAAAACAAGACCTTATCAAAAAAGAAAATGCCATAGCACTACTAGAAGCTACAGAATTTCCAGTAAACTTTAAAAATATACTAAAGACAAGACTCTACCTAGAACAAGACAAGAAATCCCTATACTCTGAAATACCTATAGAGTTTGACAAACTTTTTGATGATGAGTATATAAAAGTATCTCATATCATACCGTTATATAAAAGTATAGATGACAGCATAAGCAATAAAACTCTAAACTTTGAAGGTGAAACAAAAGATGACAACTTTAAAGACAGAATCAAACTATCAAGACTAAGTGAAGCTAAAAAAGCAAAACTTCTTAAAACTTTAGAAGATAAAGACACTATAGACAACTACATAGATACACACCTCTACAATAAAACAAAAGCAGCCAATATCATAAGTGACTATATAAATAACTATTTAGAGTTTAATTCACCATTATCCAAAGCTGTAGTAATCAAAAGCTCACTTCTAAGACAGATGCAAATACAATGGCAGACAGATGAAATAAGTAACAACGGCTTTGAGCTTTATACTAAATTTGCCTGTATTACAGCCTTTTGTACAGATGAGAATATCGATAAACTTTTAAAATACTACAAAACAGATCATGGCAATAGTTTTGATACACCTTATATAAATTTTGCAGAAGATATAGCAAAAATCACTTCAGAAGCTATGACAGTAAGACTACCAAAAAGAAAAGTCACGGGAGAAGCCCACTTGGCTCAGCCAACATCAAAAAAGCTATGGCTTGATACAAAAGGTGAACTAAAACCAGGCATCGAGATAAACGGCGGCATGTGCCAAAGTGGTGAAGTGAAAAAGATAAATATCTATAAAAAAGATGATAAGTTTTACTTCCAGCTACTCACTATCATAGATATAGCTTCAAAAAATCACAAAAAGCCTCTGTTAGGTGAAAATATGGAACTACACGATATAGACGACAGTTTCAAATTTGTCACAGACCTTTATAAAGATGATCTCATATCTGTAAAATACAAAAGCAGAGCCGGAAAAATAGAAGAACTAAATAAAATGTTTTTCTTATATATGAGACCATCAAACGGTAAGATGAATCTTCTAGGAAAAAACACCATAAAAAGAAGAGATAACAATAAAAGCTTTACAGCTTTTAATCTAGTTGAGATAAAAAAGCATCATTTAGATTTACTTGGATTTTAATCTGGCTTTGTTAATACCACTTTTGAATATTTACTTAAATCAGGAGTAGAGTTTTTATAAGCTTCAATTAAATTAGCTATTTCTTCATTAAGACTGTTCATTATAAATCCTTTTTATACAAAAAAAGCCAAGGCTAACCTTGGCTTTATATTTTAGGTAATATTTTATTTTTCTAAGCTAATGTAAATGTTGAAGAATCAGCAGAAGTTAAATCTGTAATACCATTTAACGTAGCAACAAGATCAATTGAAGCAAAACCATTTGCTCCACCATTTACTGTTGCTTGGTAAAGATAAGCATCTGCACTGTTTGTAGCATCTGTAGATACTAATATATATGCAACTTCTACTGCACCCAAATTAGTTGTTGCACTTACTACACCCGAGTAAAGCTCAGCTGCTGTCATAGTATCTGATGCTGTAGAAAGGTTATAGTCAGCTACAAACATACCATTTGTACCTGTATCTATAGCATCTTTTGCCGTAATCTCACTATACCCAGTAAAGCTTGGTGCTACTGCTACATCTGATAGATCAATATCATCAGCCGATAGATTAAAGTCTGTTATTGTATCTCCAAACTCTGCAGTTGCTGTGTAGATTATAGTATCTGCTCCTGTTCCTACAGTAATTGTATCTTCATTTTGACCACCTGTAATTGTATCATCACCAGTTCCTGAAGTTATGTAGAATGTTGCTTCTACTTCTGCACTACCATCAAATGTTAGTGCATTTGTACCAGTTAATGTACTACCATCAATATACAGATCGTTTGCCGTACTTGTCATAAGTGCATCAACTGTTGTTAAAGAGTTATTTGCATTTGCAAGTACAAGTTTTAAGTCTCCGTTGATTACAGTTGCATCTAATGCAGCAGCAGTTAAAGCATCACTTAAAGTGATCTTATCACCACTTGCACCTTCATTATCAGTATTAACTGTAAAAGCTCCAAGCTGAGCTATAGTTAAAGTTACACTTTGATCTTTATTGTCATTATTTCCATCTATATCTTTTTTAAGTTCTAATACTTCAAAGTTTGCAATAGTATCGTCACTTAAGTTTACAGCTGTTGTACCACCTGCTATAACAATTGTATCTGCTGCTCCTGCTCCACCATCAATAGACTCTGCAGTAGTTGAGTTACCTGAAGCATCAGTTGAAGCAGAATTATATAAAAGTTTATCATTTCCATCTCCTAGATCAATCGTTTGAGCACCTGATCCACTTTGTACAAAGTCTGTTGAGTCACCGGCTGTTATATCTGCTGTTGAAGTAAATACAGATTGAGATGTACCTAATTGGAAATATCCTTTTAGGTCTTCAGTATTATCTGCTCCTCCGTCAGCAATATTTAGTTTTAAGTCAGTTATACCTAAAGTAGAATATTCATATATTCCTCCACCAAGATCTGCACCCACTGTTACATCTGTAAGATCAATTGCATTTGACGAGTGACTTCCTGTAAGAATTATAAGATCTCCTTCGGCTAAATCTGTTACTGTATCTTCGCTTCCATTTACACTATCAGCAGCCTTGATTAGTAGTACATCATTACTAGCACCAAGTTTAAATGTTTGAGCAGATGAACCGGCTTCAATTCTATCTACTGCATCACCAGCTGTTACTGAACCAGTTGTTGTGAAGTATTCTGTTCTTGTTACTGCTGTATCTGCATCATCATTTAATGTTTCTGCATAAGTTCTACCTAGCTGTACACTATTTGTTAAATCTGTAGAGCTAAAATGCATGATTACATCTGCAGAACCTAGATCAGTATACTGGAATGTATTGTTATCTGTATCCCCATTATCTGTAACTGTTAAAGCTTCAAGGTTGATACCACTGCTGCTTTGATTTCCAGATAATACAAGTGTATCTGTACCCGTAGTAAAATCAGTTATATAATCCTCTTTACCATCAGCACTATATCCTGCTCTTATCTCTATAGTATCATTACCCGTACCTGTAGTATAAGTATCTGCTGCTGCACCACCTATAAATGTATTATCAACTGCATCAGCACCTATCATTTTAAGTGATTTTGTAGTTGTAGTTACAAGTGAAGCATCTACATTTTCAAAAGTTGAATAGAGATCAAAAACATCAGTATCTGATAAAATAGTATCATCGAAGCTAGTAAGATCTATTGTATTTTGAGCGATTCCACCAGTTCCAACTACCGCATCATATATTTTCAGTGTATCACTTCCTGCATCACCGTCTGTATCATCGTCTGTAGTATTTGTAAGAGTATCTATGATAACAGTATCATCACCGTTTCCTGCATCGATATCATCATCACCTGCACCACCGTCGATAGTATCATCTCCTGTACCACCGGTAATCGTATCATCACCAGCACCTGTTGATATAGTATCACCATTATTTGAAGCCGTTATATTATCAGTTCCTGTATTTGTTGTGATTGTTACAGCCTTTGTATCATTTGCAGATACGTTTATGATTATATCTCCTGTTGCAGCTGAAGCATCAATAGTTTTTAATCTATCTGAGCTGTCTGTACCCGTATAGTCTAACGAATACCCACCAGTAATTGTAAGTGTTTCTAATCTTGCATCGTTATCATTAGTATTTCCATCTAAATCTAATGTATAACCATCTGAAGTATCAGGATCTGTTCCCGCAATTGATTCTGCTGTAGTACCATCTAGTGTTGAGAAGTCAGATGTAGAAATATTCACTGTCTCAATACCTGCAATTTCATATATAAGGTCATGAGTTTCACCTGACTCTAAATCTGCATTTGCAGAAAGGTTCAGCACATCACTGTCATTATCAAGATCTGTTGCATTTGTTATAGATATAGTTAAGCCGTTAGTCATATCTGCATCTATAATTGACTCAACAGTTGCACTGCTTGTAAATCCTGAGATAGTTTGTGTTGCTGCAGGGTCAGTACCTAATACTGCATAATTTGTACCAAATCCTAAAATAGATACATCATTATCATCGCCAGTATCATCAAAAGAGTTAGATATCAATACTTTTTCAAAGTTTGATAACGTAGCTAATAGATCAGTATCAACTGCTGCTGTAACAAATCCTGCAGATGTTAAAGAGATAGTATCAGTATCTGCTCCACCGTCTAAAGAGTCATTAGTAGAGAGATTTGCACCTGCTATTACCGTATCATCACCTGCTCCTGCATCTACTGTATCTGTACCACCTGCACCAGTTGTAACAGTATCATCACCTGCTCCAGATGTAACTGTATCGTTACCTGCTCCTGCATTTATAGTATCATCACCTGCACCAGTTGTTATAGTATCATCTTGTCCTGTCGTTACTAGTGTATCATCACCTTCACCTGTAGTAACTGTTACACCAGCATCACTAGTACCATCATCTTGTGCACCTTCAGTTGCTAAGTCAAGTGAAAGTCCGCCTGTCATTGTTGAAGCTGATATAGTTGTTAGATTTTCAAGTTCATCATCATTAACTGTTAATGTAAGATCACCTGCACCAGCTACATTTAATGTAGTAAAATCTGTAACAGAACCAACCATATCTAATTCAAATGTACTGCTAGTGCCATTTGAAGTAATATCAAGTACTGTTACAGTGTCAGTACCTGTTGTAGTAACTCTTAATTCAGTTTCGTCAGTGCCATCTTCTACATCTTCTAACACAAGTGTCAAAGTTGCAGATGTACCTAAAACACTACTTGCAAAGTCTACATCAACATCTGCTGTGTTTCCAATATCCGTATTAAAGTCAGTTAGTTTTATTGTTGCATTGTTTTGAACATTACTCACTGCTGTTGTTACTGTAGGTTTATAAAACTCTATTGATGTTGTTGCTGTCCACTCTTGAGCGTCTATATCTGTAGAGTTATCTGTGTTTGTTATCCAAACATTATCAACAGAGTTTAAGAATAAGTTACCTAAGTTTGCATCACCGGAAATATACATCTTTAAAGTATCACTACCATCTCCACCAGCAATAGTATCACCAAAGTTTATAGTATCGTTTGCTGCAACTCCTGTGTTTGAACCTGTAAATAGATCTGCTTCACCTGTACCTGATAACTGATCCATAGATGTAGTAAGTTCAAATGTAGTATCAGTACCAGCTGATGCCGCTGCTTGTACTAAATCATATTCATTTTGTATAGATGTAAGTGAAGATGTAACCGTTGAAAGTTCTGTAGTAACATTCATAATAACACTGATTGCTAAGTTTGTATCTGTAAGACCTTTATCTACAAAGTCTGTTGCTACTGTAGTTTTATTTGCTACTAGAGTTTTATCGTTATTAGCTAGTGCGGCGTATGTACCTGAAGCTGGATAAGCTTTTGCACCTTCTATGAGTGCTTTTACAAAGTTTCCTTTTGTTACAGCACCATCATCAAGTTTAGCACCCCAGTATTCTAAACCTTCAGCATCTGCATCTCTATCAAAAAGTTTTAGGTACATTGCATTTATATAATCTGTAGTAAGGTTATACACCGTATTGTTTATAGTATTAAAATCCGATGAACTATCACTATTCATTAGTGTAGCCAATCCATTTGTTGTTGATGAACTACTACTCCAAGTAGTTACCTCTGCTGCTGTTGGTGCTTTACCAAAAGTATTTACGAATAATTCTATTACCGTTGAATCTGCGATAGCCATATTTTTCTCCTATGTTATATATACAATAATTAAATATCAAATATTTAATAAGTCTATATATCTCTATATCATATAGTAAAAAACCCCACCCCCAAGGGAGTGAGGTTTTTTTATTATTGTTTTAATATCTAAATGTTATTTAGTTATTATGCAATTAAAATTGTATTTGCAGCAGCAGTAGTATCAACAGCAACAACACCTGTAACATCAACTAATTCAACAATATTATCAGTTACATCAGTATTAGTATCACCACCTGTACCTGATCTATCAACTACATATGTATTACCATCAAAAGAGAAAGCACCAGTAACATTTTCATTATTTTCATCCGAAGTCATTACTCCATCAATTTCCATAACATCAATCCATTCAGCTAGAGTATCAATTTTAGAAGCATCTGCCCCATCAAGAGTAACAATACCATCTGTTACTATTGCAACAATTGAATTTGCAATAGCTGTCGAATCAGCATCCGCTGCTGATACATCTACACCATTAGCCGCAGTAATATCCTGAATTACTTCAGCAGTAGCATCAATTACATCTAAAGTATCAGCTTCTGTAGCAGAAAGAACAGCATCGAAGTTTGTAATTGAAATCATAGCAGTTTCTATTGAACCTAAAGTCTCATCAATTTCAACTGTATCCGCACCAGTGCCTAAATCAATTTGATCTGCGCCAGAACCTGTACCAACAAAAGTAGTCATTTGGTATGTATCATCACCAGCACCTAAACTAATAATATCAGCTAAATCCTCAGAACCATCAACTAAGTCATCTCCAGCACCTGTTGTAACAACAAGACCTTGATTACCTGCAAATAAATTTAAGTCAAGAGTTAAATCACCATTTGCTGTAGAACCATCAATAGTTGCTAGAGCAGTAGCAGTATTAGCTAATGTGTAAGTTAACGCATAATCACCAGATATATTTAAAGTTATTAAATTAGCATCAGTTCCTGTAGTTAATGTATAACCATCATCTTGTAAAGGAGCTGTACCAGCTGCTATACTTTCACCAGTAGTAGCAGAATCTGCAGTAGTTACATTAATAATATTTATACCATCTATTGCAAATACATTAGCATCAGTAACACCATCTTTATCTTCTAAGTCAGAATTAAAAGCGATATTTAATGTGTCATTATCTGTTCCAGCACCTGTAGCACCCGTCATAGTAACAGTTAAAATCTCTGATTCAGCTGCAGCTGTAGCTTTTCTAATTTCTACTGTAGCACCTGAAGTAAATCCATCAACTGCTTCTGCACCTGTAATGTCAGTTGTAAGTATTAAGTGGTTAACACCATAATCACTAATATCTGTTGATGTACCTGGAGCATATGCATCACTAATCATTATTGCTTCATAATTAGTTGCTGTAGCTCTTACAGCAACAGCTGCAGAAGTTGAACCATCATTTGCAGCGAATAATGCAGAAGTCATAGATAAAATATCTGTACCTTCACCAGCATCAATAGAATCACCAGCAGCAAGATTACCTGCAACAACGATTGTATCATCACCTGCACCAGCATCAACTGTATCAGTACCAGCAGCTAGAGTAATAGTATCATCACCTGCACCACCAGATAATGTATCGTTACCAGCACCACCATTAATAGTATCATCACCTGCACCAGTATCTACAGTATCACCATTATTTGTAGTTGCAATTACATCATCGCCTGAACCAGTTTCAACTGTAATCGCTGTAGCAGTACCTGTAGATTGAGCATCTGCAGATAAGTCAAGAGTCAGTCCTCCAGTCATTGTCGATGCACTAACTGTTGTTAATGATTCAAGTTCATCATCATTTTCAGCTAAAGCTAAATCTGCAGAACCAGATACAGTAATAGTTGTTAACGTATCAGTAACATCTGCTCCATCATCTAAATCTAAAGTTAAATCATTCGCTGTACCATTTGAAGTAATAGCTAATGTTGCAAAAGAATCAGTAACTGTATTAACAGCTAAAAGACCATCAGGTGTTGTAAGTCCATCAGCTGTTGTATCTGTATCATTTAGTGTTAAAGATAGTGTAGCTCCATCATCAAATGCTGTACCCACAAAGTCAACATCTAAAGCTACTGTTGTAGCTTGCTCAGTTATTTCAATAGCTACATTATTTTGTAAACTACTAACTGCTGTTGCTACTGTATCTTTGTAAAAGTGTACATTTTCAACATTTGTCCACTCTGTAGCATCAATATCAGTTGCTGCATCAGTATTTTTAACTTTTACTGTTTCAACAGAATTTAAAGTCATGGCACCAAGATTTACATCATCAGAAACAAACATTGACACAGTATCTGTACCAGTTCCACCAGCAATTGTATCACCAAGATTCATTGTATCAGTAGTACCATCGTTAGCACCAACAAATGTATCATTACCTGCAGTACCAGCTAAAGCATCAATAGCTGTAGTCATAGCAACTATTTGACCTACTACTGTAGCAGTATCATCAGCATTTGCATTTTCTACTTCTGTAGCGATAGTAGTAGTAGCTGTAGTAGCTGTAGCAGTATCTGTAACTGTTACAAGTGTAGTAGCAGCAAAACCAACAGATACAGCAGAAGCATCAACTGAAGACTTAGTA
This sequence comes from Campylobacterota bacterium, assembly GCA_034717895.1. GTDB lineage: Bacteria > Campylobacterota > Campylobacteria > Campylobacterales > Arcobacteraceae > JAIOSF01. The sequence goes on from JAYEMD010000012.1 coordinate 9,195, forward strand.
GCAGTAATAGTAGCATCAGATGCAGCAGTAGTAGCTAAAGCACCATCTGCTGGGTATTTAGCAGCACCAGCCATGATAGCATCCACAAGTGCATCACCAGTTAAAGAAACTGAACCCCAGTAAGCAATACCTTCATCATCAGCGTCTCTTCCGAATGCTGCTTGGTAAATAGCGTTTAATAAAGCTGTACCTGATAAAGCATCAACTGCTGTAGCAGCAGATCCATCAGTAATAGCAGCATCAATTTGTGCTGCTGTAGCAGTAGTGTTTGTTGCAAGGTATAACTTTGCAATATTTAAATTTGTCATTTATTCTCCTTATATAAGTCAAACCTAGGGTATCTAGCTTAAACTAGATGTCCTTTTTATATTTGAATTTAGCCATACTAGTATAGATAAACTAGATTTAGCATGCATCCCTAGGCAACTAATGGAAATTTTAACATCTCAAAACTTAAAATTACTATAAATTGTATTTATTTTAATATCTAAATATTAAAAAATTTAATTATTTTTAAAATGTATAAGTGTTACCCCCCCCTCTGTGTTAAAATTTTATATTATTTAATTTTCTTATTCTCTACATGTATAGAAACTATCCATCCTAAAAACAAAATCGATATAAGCTTTCCGTTAATCCCCTCTTTTTTATATAGCCCTGTAAAAAAAGAGATGATATTAATCTTCTGTTTCTTACATTAATTACCAATACTATATAATTATACTACTTATCATAATAAAAGGTATCATAATGCTTATAAATAGAAAAGATGAACTTAAAATCTAAAGTTTGATACCTTTGAAGAGGTATTTGAATTTTTAGGAGATATTAAACTAGACAATAAGCTAATATTAGTAATTGATGAATACCAAAACTTATGTAAACTTGATAAGAGCTTCTCTTCAATCTTACAAAAAATATGGGATATAAAACTTATCAATTCAAATATACACTTGATACTTTGCGGCTCAGTATTTTCAATGATACAATCTGAAGTGCTAGCATATGATGCTCCATTATACGGAAGAAGAACATCAAATATTCACTTAAAAGCTGTAAAGTTTCAATATCTGCATGAGTTTCTACCCAATTTATCAAAGTTAGAGCTTATGAATGTATATGGGTCATTTGGAACTATTCCAAAGTATCTTCAAATGTACGAAATAGATAAGAGTTTTATGGAAAATATAAAAAACAATATATTAAATAAAAACTCTTACCTTTACAGTGAGGGTAACTTTTTATTAAAATCAGAAATAAATGATGTTGGCAGCTACTTTACAATATTAGAGTCTATATCTAAAGGAAATACAAAAGTAGGTAATATTGCATCAAATCTTGGCTTTCACTCTTCGTACCTACCTAAATACTTACATAAACTTATAGAGCTGGATATTATAGAAAAAGAAGTGCCTATAACTGAGCCCAATCCATTAAAAAGTAAACTTGGAAGATACAGAATAAAAGACAAGTTTTTAAACTTTTGGTTTTATTATGTATATAAGAACTACAGCTATCTTGAAATAGATCAAAGTAAAACAGTATTAGATGAGATTAAGATGAATTTTAATGATAGATTTGTATCGTTTGCTTTTAAGGATTATACATATGAGATGATTTTAAACGATCCACTTAAATATTTAGATTTTACTCCTGTTAAGATAGGTAGATGGTGGAACAATAAAGAGGAGATAGATCTTGTAGCATTTGATGATGATAATATAGCTTACATTGAATGTAAATGGCAAAATAAAGTCGACAAAGAAAAAGTTGAATATAAACTAAGACAAAAATCTAAAAACATCAAACATGATAAAAAAGAAGATTTTTTGAATATGGAGTAATATTTACACTTTAGGTGGGAATCTTTTCTTTCCAACTCTTTAAAATGCTTTAAATATCACACTTACATTACTTTCAGGAAACATTATCAACTTAAACAATACTTAAAATTTCTCAATTTGGGGGAACATTTTGTTTTAATCTTAATGATATTTTCTCCAAGCATCTTTTTCTTGTTCTTGTTTATTAGTATTAGCATAAGAATTAAATACACCTCTTAAATTTATTTTTTTGTTTGATGGTTCAGTTGTATCTTTTATAACATTATGCTTTACAATCTCCACATCATTTGATAAATTTTGTTTTTCAACTCAACCGTTATCTTAGGAGTCTAATATAAAAATTGCCTTATAAATTAAATAGCTTCTTTATGTTAAAATGACTCAATATTAAGGATTTATAAATATGGAGAATAAATTAGAAATTGGATTATCTACTAGAATTAAAAAGTTTATTAATAATATTGTACTACTCAAAATACTATTAAAGCAGAAATGAATTTAGACTGGTTAAAAACTGATAATGGAGAAGAAATATGATGAATAAAAAAGAGATACTTAAAAAACGATTTGATAAATTAGAAAAACATTATATTGCAATAAAAGAATATAAAGTATTGATAGATGATTTATCAAAAGAGAGCAATATTTATGAGCAATTTATTTTTAATACTTTAAAACCTGAGAAAAGAGCTATTTTAGATGCTTATCTTAAAAGATTTGCATCAATTCAAGAGTTCTTAGGTGCAAAAATATTTTCTCTTCTTTTAGAAATAGCCGGTATAAATAATACTAAAATGAGTGAAGTTTTATCAAATATTGAAAAAGAGAATATTATAGATAGTCTTGAAAATTGGATAGAACTAAGAGAAGTCAGAAATGAACTTGAACACGATTATCCCGAAGAATTGCAAGAAGCTTTAGATGATTTAAAATATTGTATAGATAGTTTTGAACAACTTGAAAGTTATTATTTAAATTCATTAAATTTCTTTAAAAAGTATAACTCATGAGACTCTCAAAAAGAACAATAAGTATATTACAAGACAATATCAAAAAAAGTTTTGGAAATGTTAATATATATTTGTTTGGCAGTAGAACAGATGATAATAAAAAAGGTGGAGATATTGATTTAGCTATAGATGTTAACGTATCAAAACAAGAGTTTAGAAAGAAAAAATCTTTATTTTTAGCTATGTTAATGAGAATTGACTTTGACTATAAAATAGATATAGTAAATTTTAATACAAGCGATGAGTTACTATCTCAAGAAATAAAAAACAATCATATAAAATTAAACTCATAAGAAGATATATATCTTAATATATCCTTAATCTATACACCATCTAAAAAATAGATACCCCTTATCTATCGTATTCCTGCAAAATATCATGAAATCTGACTAAGTCATATTTAAGCTATAATTATGTACAATCCCAAACTTTAAAAATATTCGGGAGTGTAAAGTGTTTGATGTTTTAACCAATTCATTTAGAAGTGTTGTAGGTAAGATTAGACATAAAGATGATGCTGCAGCTTTAAAAAGAGCTATAGGGGAACTAAAAAAATCTTTATTAAAATCAGATGTTCACCACAAAACTACAAAAGAGCTTTTAACTAAAGTAGAGGTTCTTACTAAACAAAATGGTATTGGACAAGATTCATTTTTAAACGCACTTAGATCTTCACTTACTGATATATTAACTACGCAGGGTAATCAAGGTTTTGTATACAGTTCAAAATCTCCTCTAACAACAATTCTTATGACGGGTCTTCAAGGTAGTGGTAAAACAACAACTACAGGTAAACTTGCAAACTATTTAAAAACTAGAAAGAAAAGAGTTTTAGTAGCTGCAGCCGATCTACAAAGATTAGCGGCGGTTGAGCAGTTAAAACAAATAGGTGCTCAAATTGAGGTAGATGTATACTTTGATGACAATGAAACAAACCCAATAAAAATTGCACAAGATGCTAAGAAAAAAGCCCAAACTGAACTATATGACGTACTTTTAGTAGATACGGCTGGTCGTCTTGCAATTGATGAAGAGCTTATGGGTCAGCTAGAAGAGGTAAGAGATGCAGTAGAGCCTGATGAGATCTTCTATGTGGCTGATTCACTAACAGGTCATGATGCAACTAAAACAGCTACTATCTTTAAAGAAAAAATTGGAATAGACGGTGTAATTCTTTCTAAGTATGACGGTGATACTAAAGGCGGGGTTGCTATATCTATAGCAAATCAAGTTCAAGTACCGCTTAGATTTATCGGTATCGGTGAAAAGATGCCTGATATTGAGCCTTTTATCCCTGATAGAATCGTTTCACGTCTTATGGGTGCGGGAGATGTTGAAGGTCTTAGTGAAAGAGCTGCAGCCGTAATAGATGAGAAAAAAGCAAAAGAGGTAACTAAAAAGATCAAAAAAGGTGAATTTAACTTTAATGACTTTTTAGAGCAGCTTGAGATGATGAAAAAACTTGGGAGCATGAAATCTATCCTGGGGATGATCCCGGGTATGTCAGGTATGGCAAATCAGCTAAAAGATATGGATCTTGACAGTTCAGATGAGATAAAAAGCATCAAAGCACTTATATCTTCAATGACTCCAAAAGAGAAAGAGACACCGAGTATTATAAACCTTTCAAGAAAAAGAAGACTTGCAAAGGGTGCGGGACTATCAGAAGTTCAGGTAAATAAGATACTTAAACAATTTAAAAATGCTGCAAAGATGGCTAAAAAGATGTCATCTAAGGGCGGAATGAAAGATATGCAAAGAATGATGTCTCAAATGGGACAAGGCGGGATGCCAAACCTACCTAAATAGCAGAAACGATAAGTTAATGAGTTGATAAGTTACTGAACTTATGAACTCATTAACTTGACAAAATAAAAAACAAAACAAAAGGAAAAAAACATGACAGTAATTAGACTTACAAGAATGGGAAGAAACAAAAAGCCATTTTATAGAATCGTTGTAACAGACAGTAGAAAAAGAAGAGATTCAGGTTGGATCGAATCAATTGGATACTACAACCCGGTATCTAGTCCAAAAGAATTAAAAATTGATGAAGAGAGACTTAACTACTGGTTAGGCGTTGGTGCTCAACCAAGTGAGAAAGTTAAAAAGCTTACTGCTAAAAAATAATTATCATGGTTAAAGAATTTGTTTCCTCATATGCAAAAATGATCGTTAACAACCCTGAGCAGATAGAGGTTGAGCTGGTTGAACTAGACTCAGACTTTTATGAAGTTCAGATATCTGCTAACAGTGAAGATGTGGGGAAACTTATCGGAAAAAACGGAAACATGATAAATGCAATAAAAACCATACTAAATGGTTGTAAGGCAAAAGACGGAATCTCTTATAAGGTTCAAGTAAAAGCTGTATAAAAAAGAGTGTTTTGCACTCTTTTTTTGCTTTTATATGACTTTATATGGAAGATATTTTTCTTTAATTTATCTGATTTTTTAATCTTACAGGGATAACTATGAATAAAATATATGTAGCAAAAATAGGCAAAGCGGTCGGCTTAAAAGGGCAGCAAAAACTTCATATCGACTCAGATTTTCCGGAACAGTTCAAAAAAGGGACTATCCTAACAACTCACAAAAACAAACAACTTACAATAGAAAGTTTTAACAGCAAAAACAATACGGTAAAATTTGAAGGTATTGATGATTGCGATATGGCAAAGAAGCTTACAAATTCAGAACTGTTTATAACACAAGAACAATCAAGGCAGACTTGTAAACTTGACAAAAATCAATACTTTTGGTTTGATATCATAGGTTGTGAGGTAATTGAACATGATGAGATATTAGGAACGGTAAGAGATGTGCAAAGGATGCCTTTATCTGATTATCTTGAGATAGAAACCTCTAAAGAGTTAGTAGATAAAGAGTTTGCTAAAAGTTTCTTGATACCTTATCTTGATGAATATATCAAAGAGGTTGATATAGAAAATAAAAAAATAAATATTATAAACGGTAAAGAGATATTAGAAGCTAGTTAAATATCGCTTTACCTTTTTATATAAAATCAAAAGAAAAAATCTATGAATAAAATTTTTAATCATTTAAAAAATAATACACAACAGCTTTTAATAGTTGCCGATGAAAAGCAGGCGGAGATAGCAAGAGACTGTGCAAGCTATCTTGGGCTAACACCTTTTGTACTAAGTGATCTGCGGGCAAATTACGGAGATGATCTTCTTGCATTTAGTGACGAGATAAGAGAGCTTACTTCAACACTTGAAGATTATCACAACTATAAAAAACAAGATAAGATACTAATCTCTCCTATTAGAACTATCTCTTACAAACTACCAAAAGCTGACTGTTTTGATTCACTGGAAATAGAGTTTGCGCAAACTCTAAATATAAAAGAGTTAAAAGATAAACTTTATAACTGGGGATATTACTTTGTAGAGATAGTAACTGCTCAGGGTGAAGTCTCTATAAGAGGAGATATAATTGATATCTGTCCTCCCCATGAAGAGTTTGGATATAGAGTAAGTTTATTTGATGATGAAGTTGAAAGTATACGAAAGTTTGATGTAGAAACTCAAAAATCTTATAAAGAGGAGTGTGAAAGCTTTAGTGTGTCCGCATCGTTCCTTGCACTTGATGAGCAGAAAATTGAGATCTTAAATGAAAAGATTGAAGAATCAAATATAGATGTTTTTGAAAAAGATATACACTCACTAGGATTTTGGTTTTTAGATGATGACGCTTATTATTACATAGATGAGCTTGAGGGATCTATCACAAAAGAGGCTCTGGATGAGATAGAAGAGGTATATATTTATGAAGAAGCAAGAGTTCAAAAAGAGAAACTGCTATCAACTACACCTATACTTGATACCGAGGTTTATAAACAGGTTGATGTTGCAAATATAAAAGAGTTTTTAGAGTTTCATAAAGAGAAAAAGATAACTATTATAAGCTCCACAGAGGGTAAAATAAGATCTTATGACCTTGATCTAAACGATAGCAGAATAATCTATAAAATTGATTATCAGCTTATTAATCTTGTAAGTGATGAAGAGGTTATACTCTCACTTAATAAGCAGGTTAAAAAGAAAAGAAAAAAGAAACCAAAGATTGTTCTTGATGAGTTGACCTATGATGACTATGTGGTTCATGAGATACACGGTATAGGACAATTCAAAGGGATAGAGCCTGTTGTGGTTATGGGTGCAAAAAGAGATTTTGTAGTCGTAAACTATGCAGGCGATGACAGACTTTTAATACCTGTAGAAAATATAGGGATGATAGACAGATATCTAGCGGATAGCGGTTCAACAGCAACTCTTGATAAACTAGGTAAAGGAAGTTTTGCAAAATTAAAGGGTAAAGTAAAAGATAAACTTTTTGAGATAGCAAACGATATTATTGCAATAGCGGCAAAAAGGGAACTTACAAAAGGTATCTATATAGATACTTCAAAAGAGGAGTTAAAACTTTTACAGCAGCAAGCCGGTTTTGAATATACCAAAGATCAAACAAGAAGTGTAAAAGAGTTTTTAAGTGATATGAACTCAGGGCTTGTTATGGACAGACTTTTAAGCGGTGATGTGGGATTTGGTAAAACTGAAGTTGCTATGAACGGTATGCTTGCCGTATTACTAAACGGCAAACAAGCACTTTTTGTATGTCCAACTACTCTTTTATCATCCCAGCACTATGAGGGGATAAAGCAAAGACTTGAACCGTTTGGTGTGAAAGTTGCAAAACTGGACGGCAGAACTACCGCAAAAGATAGAAACTCTATAAAAAAGTCTTTAGAGGAGGGAACTATAGACCTAGTAGTCGGAACCCATGCACTTTTAAATGTAAAATGTAAAGACTTGGCACTTGTTATAATTGATGAGGAGCATAAGTTTGGTGTAAAACAAAAAGAGAAACTAAAAAACCTAAGAAGCGATGTACATATCTTCTCTATGAGTGCCACACCGATACCAAGGACTCTTAACCTTGCACTATCTAAAGTAAAAGGGATGAGCAGCTTGCTTACACCTCCAAGTGAAAGGTTGGGTGTTAGGAGTTTTGTAAAAGAGTATGATGAAAAGCTTATAAAAGAGGTTATATTAAGAGAGAAAAGACGTGGCGGACAGCTTTTTTATATATATAACAATATAGCTACTATCGAAACTAAAAAAGAAGATCTTCTTGAAATAATGCCGAACCTTAAAATAGCGGTTATGCACTCTAAAATTACACCAAAACAATCTGAAGAAACCTTGGAGATGTTCGCAAACGGAGAGATTGATATATTACTAGCAACATCTATAGTGGAGTCCGGACTTCATCTTCCTAATGCAAACTCTATAATTATAGACGGAGCCGACAGGTTTGGAATTGCAGACCTTCATCAGCTAAGAGGACGTGTGGGTAGAAGTGATAAGGAAGGTTTCTGTTATTTTGTTGTACAAGATAAAAAAACTATAACAAAAGATGCCATTAGAAGACTACTTGCTTTAGAATCAAACTCATATCTAGGAAGCGGTACGGCACTGGCACACCAAGACCTTGAGATAAGAGGCGGGGGTAATATTATCGGAGAAGCACAAAGCGGTCATATCAAACAAATAGGATACAGTTTGTATCTAAAGATGCTTGAGGAGGCAATAGCAACGTTAAGCGGTGAAGTGCAGGAAGAGTCTAAAAATGTAGATATAAAACTTAGCATCACGGCATATATTACAAGTGATTATATAAGTGATGACAGGGTTAGACTGGAACTTTACAGAAGATTAAGCCGTTCAGTTTCAAAACATGAAGTTTATGAGATACAAGATGAGATGGAAGATAGGTTTGGTAAGCTTGATCTTGCTACTAGACAGTTTATAGAGCTAATCATCATAAAGATAAATGCTTTAGAGAAAAAGATAAAATCTATAAGCAACTATGAGATGAATATTACAATAGTTTATGAAGATGATAATAAAGTTGTGATAAAATCATCCAGTAAAGACGATGATGATATTATCAATGCTACATTGAAGTATTTGACACAAAAAGGGAAATAAAATCATGGATTATAATAATTACAATACAAATAACAAGACGCAAGTACAAAAGCAAGATTATACTTTTGTATATATACTTACATTTTTAGTTATAGGACTAAGTTCTTATATTGGGTATATCTATTATTCACATGATATGGTAAATAAGGGTGATTTAGAAAAAAAATATATACTTAAAGATGAAGTGAGTTTTGACTTACTTCCTTCTTATGAGCAAGACAGATATATTGAAAAAAGAATTTACGATAATAAACTATATGAATTAAATTCAAAACTTGCCAACTCTTTAAAAAGTGTTGAACCGAAAATCATTGAAAAGATAGTGGAGGTTGAAAAAGTTGTAGAGGTTGAGAAAATAGTTGAGATTGAAAAACCAACAGCCGCACCACAACAATTTGATACTAAAAAAGATCCCCTTAAATTAAAAGATATATACCAATGTTATACAATGGTAGGTGATATATACCCTTCTGAAGAATGTGTAGATAAGTTAAATCTGTTTCTAGATAAAAATAAAGATGCTTACAAATATGAAGTTATAGGTGTAATAAATAAAGACTCTTTTCCTGTACTTGACAAGGTTACTACAAAAGAGAATAAAAGAATGATTAATAGAGTTTCAAATCTTGCCCAAACCGGACTTTCAAGAAAAAGAGTTATTGAAGCTATGTGGAATGTGAAAAACAAATTAGGTGTAAGCAGAGATATTACTACGGTAAATTATACTATTATATCCAATGAGGGTTTGGCAGGGTTTATCGTACGTGCTTATAAATAGATGATATACGATATTGCAATAATTGGAGCCGGTGCAAGCGGTCTTATGGCTGCATCTATGTTAAAAGATAAAAAAGTATGCCTTATAGACCACAATAAAAAGATCGGTGAAAAGATCAAGATAAGCGGTGGTTCTAAATGTAATATCACAAATAAGTATTTAAGTGCCGATTATTATTTGGGTGATAAAGATTTTATCTCAAAAGTTCTTGCATCTTTCAATGAAAAAGATCTTTTAAAGTTTTTAAATAAAAATGGAGTCTTTCCAAAGCTTGATGAAAAGATAGTAAAAGGTACATACTTCTGCAACAGCAGCAGTGATGTGGTAAATATGTATAAAAAATTGATTGCAAATACCCATCTAAAGCTTGAAACAAAAGTTTTAGATGTGGATTACGATGAGATATTTACAATAAAAACAGACAAACAAACAATAAAGTCACAGAAACTTATAGTAGCAAGCGGCGGTTTGTCGTATCCCTCTTTAGGTGCAACTGGTATAGCATATGATATTGGAGAAAAATTTGGACATAATATTATAAAAACACAAGCTGCACTTGTAGGATTTACAGTACAAAAGGATCAGTTCTGGTTTAAGGAGTTAAGCGGCTTATCTATTGATGTAAAGATAAAAGTTGAAGATAAGAGTATTGAAGGCAAATTACTCTTTACACATAAAGGATGCAGCGGACCTGCCATTTTAACTACATCACTTTACTGGAAAAAAGGGCAGATATCTTTGGATCTTCTCCCCTGCAAGCAAAGTTATCTTCCTAAAAGATTAAGATCTGTTTTAAAAAATAAGGATATAGATATACATAATTATAAGATGGCCCCGGCAGGCAACTTTGGCTTTACAAAAGCAGAGGTTACAAAGGGTGGTATAGATACGTCTGAACTTAGTGAAAATTTTGAAAGTATCTATCAAAAAGGTCTTTATTTTATAGGTGAGAATGTTGATGTAACGGGAGAACTTGGAGGCTATAATTTTCAGTGGGCATTTAGCAGTGCCGTTTGTTGTTCTAGTCAATTATAAGAAAAATATAAAAATTCAATATAAAATTAGAATAAATTTAGTTAATTTAGATACAATTTAAGAATTAATAATTTGAGGTGATAAAATGTTCTTTGGAAATAAGGCAAAAGAGGAAGAGTGTGAGCTTCTTAAAAGACAAATTCTAGATCTTGAACAAAGATTAGAAAAGACAACTTTAGATACACAAAGACAGATTGAGAGTGAATCACGTAAGTATATTGACCAGATAGAAGAGCTGAAAGAACAAAATAAAATTTTTGAAGATATTGCTTCTTTTTCCACAACAGAAGGGATAGTAGCATTTGATAATAAGAAAAATATTATCTTTTTAAATGAACGTGCAAAGTTAAATATTAAAGAACCTCAAAAAGCCGTAGATGCGGTATCTAGAGGTCAGGACAGGATAATAATAGAAGACTGTGAAGCGAAGGTATCATCTAAATCTTTCGGTAACGTTACGGTTGTATCTTTAGTTAAGACCTCTATCCATGATAATACGGATGATGGTTTATTATCTAAACATAATAGTAACATGACTAACTCTTTATCATCAACTCAAAATGTTTACTTATCACTATTAGAAGAGCTTGATGAGATGGCAAAAGAATCTAAAGAAACTGCAACAGGATCACTTCAAGGTTTGGAGTTAACGCAAGATATTGTAAAAGATACAAAAAATTTAAATAAGCAGATAGAAACAGAAAATGAGATAGTTACAAATCTTGTTTCAAAAAGTGACGATATTGCTCATGCTATTACCGTGATAGACCAAATAGCATTTCAAACAAATATTCTTTCACTAAATGCGGCAGTTGAAGCAGCAACAGCCGGAGAGGCGGGAAAAGGTTTCGCGGTTGTTGCACAAGAGGTTAGAAATCTAGCTTCAAGATCTGCAGATGCAGCTAAAGAGATCAAAGATGTTGTTGTAGCAATACAAGATGAAACAGCAAGGATGAAAAAAAGTTCCGATGTTGTATCTAAGGTTGTTATTGAAACAAAAGATAGAGTTGATACCCTTATTAAACTTATGAATCAGTTCCAAAAAAATGCGGGAAGAGGTGTATATGAGGTTGAAGCGGTAAGCAATACTATCTTTGTAAATCTTGCAAAACTTGACCATGTGATATATAAAAATAATCTATATCAATTATTATTTGGTGAAAATACTAACTTTGAAGCTAGTTCTCATACAAATTGTAGACTCGGTAAATGGTATTCTGATGGACTTGGTAAAAAAGAGTTTAGTTTTACTAAATCTTACGCTTCTTTAGATAGACCTCACGCTATAGTTCATAATGAAGCGAACTCATTAGCTAAAGAGTGTTCAGGACATTCCGTAACATGTTCTAAAGCTATTATAGAGGAAAAAGTAAACAATATAGAAACGGCAAGTGAACAGGTATTTGATATACTTGACAGAATGTTAGAGGAAAAAAACGTAGCTGTTATGAAAGAAGCGGCAAAAGATTTATTTGAAGATCAGAAAAAAAACTAAGGAGTGATAGATGGAAGAAAAAGTATATAAAATAGCAGTAGTAGATGATGAAAATGAGATATTAAGTATGATAAGCAGATTTTTGGGAAGAAGTGGTAAATATGATGTAACAACTTTCTCAAATCCTGTTACGGCCGTAAGTAGTATAGATGAAACTTATGATGTGGTACTAATGGATATTATGATGCCTCAAATGAATGGACTTGATGCACTTGCTAAGATTATGGAGAAGAATCCAGATCAAAAAGTTATTATGATGACTGCATACTCTACCCTAGACAAAGTACTAAAGTCACACAAAGAGGGTGCAACACATTATCTTATGAAGCCTTTTGATTCATTAAGTGCTTTAGAAAGTAAAATACAAGAAGTGTTAAAATAACAAACATAATACTGATACAACACACTGTGGATAACTAAAAATTATCCGCAGTCTCTTCTTAAAAACAAATCAAGTTTTATAATCAATAAATTTAAAGGTAATAAATGAAATTAGCATTTATAGGTGATATAGTTGGCAGACCGGGTCGAAAAATCATAAAAGAAAAACTTTCACTATTAAAAGAGCAGTATAGTATTGACTTTGTTATTGCAAACGGTGAGAATGCAAGTCACGGTTTTGGTTTGACCGTTAAAAATGCAAATGAGCTTTTTAATTGTGGTATAGATTTGATAACAGGCGGTAATCATAGCTGGGATAAGAAAAAAGATATGTTAACACTTTTGGAGACAAAGCCTGTTTTAAGACCTGCTAATTATCCCCAAGGTGTTCCGGGAAGCGGACTAAAGATTATGGATATAGCCGGGATAAAACTTGCCGTTATAAACTTAATGGGGCTGTATGCAATGCCACAGGTTCTAAATCCATTTACCCAGGCTGTAGAGACGGTTAAAGAGTTAAAAGAGAGTGGTATAGATCATATTTTTGTAGACTTTCATGCAGAAGTTACGGCTGAAAAAAGAGTTATGATGCAGTTATTAAAAGGTCAGGTAAGCGGAATATGCGGTACACATACACATGTGGGTACTGATGATCTTGAGATTACGGACGGTACATTTTATGTTACAGATGTTGGTCTTACGGGGTGCAGAGACAATGTTATAGGTATGGATAGCAAAACCCCTATACAAAAAGCGCTTACAGGTCTTGGAGGGCATTTTGACGTACCAAACAGCTGTAGATCAATTATGCAGATCGTTATTTTAGATCTTAATGAAAAAGGTAAATGCACAGAAGGGTATAAGATAAAACTTTATGATGATAAAGAAGCTGTAGTATCACATGCTACCATAAACTAGATGAAATTAAAAATTAGTTAAAATAAGTTAAAATATTTAAAAAGGTGATATATGATCATAATTCCTCAAACAAAAGGCGGTGTTGGAAAATCTACTGTAGCTATGCAGGTGATCGCACCGTATTTATATAAAAAACATGGTAAGAAAGTTACCTACATTGAGATAGACGATGAAAACAATGACTCAAAAAGTTTTACAAGAACAGAGATAGTAAACAAAAAAATGCTTCAGACAAATCATCTTACACAGTTAGACGAGATGATACTTATGGATGATAACCATGAGGTTATTGTTGATGTGGGTGGAAATAAAACCTCCACTTTAGTGCTTGATGAGATAGCAAAAGTGGGTACTTTTAATAATGTAAAGTGGATAGTTCCCATGGGTGACGGTGAGCTTGACGGTAAAAATGCTATTGCTACTATGAAGAAACTTAGAAAAATAGAGAGAAACTCAACAGATAATCTTTTTTTTGCATTAAATAGAGCAATATCCGTAGAGCAAGATTATCTTGAGGAGCAATATATTAATTTTTTCGGTCATAGATATTTAGGATCAGATTCAACTATAACTGATTTTGTAAAAGACCCAAGATATTTTGCCGTTAAAAACGATAAGATCATAACAATGAGCAGGTATCTAGGAAGTACAGTTTGGGAGATGGCTCACAACAATACTGATTTTGGAGCTAAGGCGGTAGAGGCTAAAAATGCCGGTGATGTGGAATCTGCCAGAAAATATCTATTTTTTAGAAGACTTCAAACTGAAGCAAAGGATTATGTATTAGGAACACTAAACGGCATATTTTGTTCTTTGGATAAGTGGATAGATATTAAAAAATGAGTGATATGAGCTTTAAGCAAGCTAAAGAATTAACAGAGAGGTTCGAGCTTGCGGAACTTTCTTTAAATGAAACATTAAAAAAGCTAGATAAAGCGAGCAATGATTTTGATGATTCGCTCACTAAACAAAAAGAGATACTTTATCATATACCTCAAACTGATAAAAAATTGAATATCTTACAGTTAATAGTAGCTTTAAACGTAGGCTTTATTACAGGATTATTAGTATCAAAATATATATTTTAAAATTATAGGGAAATAGATGGACGAAAAAAAAGATATATCTTCGCAACAAGGGCAAAAACAAGAAGATATTATAACGATGTTTAATGATATAGCTAAAACATATGATTTGGCCAATAGAATATTGAGTATGGGTATAGATAAAACATGGAGAAGAAAAGCTTGTAATATGGCTTATAACTTTTATGGAAAATCACATATAAACAGAATTGTAGATGTTGCCTGCGGTACGGGCGATCTGATGATAGACTGGGAAAATATAGCTCATAAAAACTCTATTGAAGTTGATGAGATAGTTGGAGTTGATCCAAGTGTAGGGATGATGGAAGTTGGAAAAACAAAGATACCTCATAGAACATTTGTTGAAGCAGGGGCTGAAAAAATACCTTTAGAGGATGAAAGTGCCGACTTTATCTCTATATCTTACGGAATAAGAAATGTTGTTCAAAGAAAAGAGGGCTTATCCGAGTTTGCAAGAGTTCTTAAAAAAGGTGGACTTTGTGTAATACTAGAGTTTACAAAGAATGACAAAAATGATCTTGGTGCAAAAATCAGTAAATTTTATATGAACAATCTTATGCCGCATATCGGCGGTATGGTATCTAAAAATAAAGATGCATATACCTATCTTCCTGAATCAATTGAAAGCTTTATAACGACAAAACAGATGTGTGAAGAGTTAAAAGAGGCAGGCTTGGAGCCTGTATTTGTAAAAGGTTACTCTTTAGATATGTCTACAACATTTATAGCAAGAAAAATATAAAAGGTTTTAATTGAATTCACCAATTACCGTAAGTATTTTAAATGAACAGATAAAAAGTTTACTTGAAACTACGTTTAGCAATGTATATGTAGAGGGTGAGATATCAAATCTAACTTATCATAACAGCGGACATATATATTTTAGTATAAAAGATGAAAAATCAAATATCTCTTGTGTTATGTTTAGAGGTAATGCTAAAAACCTTAGATTTAGACTTGAAGTTGGACAAAAAGTGATCATAAGCGGTAGTTTGACCGTTTATGTTCCAAGAGGTAACTATCAGCTTTTATGTACCAATATTGAGCCAAGCGGTACAGGTGCATTGGCACTTGCTTATGAGCAGCTCAAAACTAAACTTCAGATCAAAGGTTATTTTGACAGAAGTATTAAAAAAACTCTTCCGAAATTTCCAAAGAAAATATATGTAACCACCTCAAATACGGGTGCTGCCATAGAAGATATGAAAAAAGTTCTTTCAAACAGATATCCTCTTTGTGAAATGATATTAGTCCCATCTCTTGTTCAGGGTGAAGGATCCAAAGAGAGTATTGTACGAGCTATTGAATATATAGATAAAACAGCTAAAGATGAAAATGATGCTTTACTGATAGTTGGAAGAGGTGGAGGAAGTATAGAAGATCTTTGGTCTTTTAATGAAGAGTGCGTTGCAGACGCTATATATAATGCCAAAATACCAATAATAAGTGCAGTGGGTCATGAGAGTGATTTTGTTATATCCGACTTTGTTGCCGATATAAGAGCCAGTACACCCTCAAATGCTATAGAGATCTCTACACCAAATCTAAATGACCTTAGGTTGTATTTAGATTCTATAAGCAGTGATATCTCAGAAAAAGTGGCTTATATCATTAAACATAAGGAACAAAAACTTTTATTTTTAAAGGATTCTTTTTCTAAATATTCATTGGATAAAAAGTTTGAATTGGTACAGCAAAATATTATACAAACAAAAAGAAATCTCAAATACACATATACTCAGTTACTAAGAAGAAAACAAGAAGAGATAGACTCTTTTGAAAAGGTTTTTTCTTTAAATGAACCATCCAAAAAAGATAAAAAAGGATTTGTTCAGTTAACAAAAGATGAGCATATTATAGATATTAATGCAGTTGATATTGATGATATTGTATATTTAGAAAGTTCAACCTGTAAAATAGGTTGTAAAGTAGTCACAAAAAAAAGTTATAAAAGTGTTTAATTTAAGTTAAATAAAGATAAAATTTTCAAATAAGATTTAATAATCGGCCATATTATAAATAAAACCAAAGGAAAATGGATGTTCGGATTAGCAAATAACAGTGATATTAACGTACTTGATCAATTTTTTCAAGAGCTTATGGGGTATGTAGTGCAAAATGAAAATAATACCTTCAATTTTAATAAAACTTCAGGTAATGCAAATGTTAACAGTTTGCTTGCAAAGTGGAAAACTCAAATTGATGAGCTAGATGGAAGAAATAAAGATGATATGAAAGTATTGGGGGAGATGGTTATTACTGCAGATAAAGTAGAACAAGGTATCTACAAATGCAGGGTTCATTCGCAAACATCAAATCCAATGGTAAATACACTTGTACATACTGTAAATAAGATGATTGATTCATTAGATAGAGATATGACACAATTAAGAACAATAGTTGAACAATACTCTAATGATGACTTTAGAAATAAAGTAACAATAGACCCTAAAATAAAAGCTGATATGTTAGCTGTAATGACAAGTGTAAACTCACTTGGTGAAGCGTTGTCAAACGGTGCAAAAACAAACCTGACAAACGGACAACACCTAGAATCAAACGCATCTACAATGTCAGATTCGGTTAATAACCTTGCAAATAAAGCAAATCAGCAGGCAGC
>JAYEMD010000013.1:0-26273 GCA_034717895.1 Campylobacterota bacterium
ATTTAGAACATCATAGAGATTCATCAAATCAAGATAATAATTCAATAATACTTGAATAGAGAGGGGAAGTAAAGACTTTCAGTCTTAGAGAAACCTATGGACTTTCAGTCCATAGTGGTTTAGTTTCTCAACCTTTATGGATAACAGCATACTAAAGATAAAAAACTCTATTACTATATACCAGACAAAAGCAGTACAAGGGAAACTAATAGCACTATCCATAGAGAAAGAGCTAAACTATATAAGCAGATGTGCAAGAGATATAATGCTTGGAACCCATTATGATATAAATATGAACAAAATAGACAAAAGTATACTTTCCATATCTAAAAACTTTAATCTTCTAAAACAAACTATCTTAAATACAAAAGACTACGACAAAAAACTTGCACTTGTAAAAGAAACTAAAAGCAGTACAATGAGATTTGTAAACGGAGTTAAGTCTAAAATGTCACAGCTTAAAGATTCTAGCTCTATTCAAAAAGAACAAATGTATAGGCAGTATCATGATGAACTTACCCCCTTAGCCGTACAAAGCAGAGAGTATTTTTTAAAAATTAGACAAATGAAAGAGGAAGGTTTTGTTGATATCTCAAATATATTAACAAAAAATATTCAAAAGGAAAGAACATTTATTGCTGTTTCCAACTTTATATTATCCTTAATAACAATTGCAGTAATGATATTAATATATATTATAATTAAAAAACAGGTAAAAACACAAAATGACCTTAACAATACGACTCAGATGTTATCACAGTATGTTATCTATTCAAAAACTGATACAAAAGGTTTTATAACTGAAGTAAGTGATGCCTTTTGTGATATCTCACAATATAACAAAGATGAACTTATTGGCAAATCTCATAATGTTGTAAGAGACCCGGATATGCCGGAATCTCTCTTTAAGGAGATGTGGGAAACAATAAAAAAAGGCGATATATGGGAAGGGGAAGTTAAAAACAGAAAAAAAGAGGGTGGCTATTACTGGGTAAGATCACATGTATCACCGGAATATGATAAAAATGGCAAAAACAAAGGATATATAGCAATAAGATATGATATCACCTCTAAAAAAGATTATGAACAACAAAATGAACTATTGGCACAATCAGAAAAGATGGCATCACTAGGTGAGATGATTGGAAATATAGCCCATCAATGGCGACAACCTCTTAGTGCCATATCAAGTACCGCTAGTTCTATAAAGATGCAAGAACAACTAGGCATTATTGATATAAGTGAACTGCCTCAACATATGGAATCTATAATAACAAAAACAGAGTATCTATCGGATACCATAAGTACTTTCAGAGATTTTATAAAAGGTGAAAAAATATATAAGGAGGTCTCTTTACAAAATGAGATAGCTCAAGCCTTGGGTATAGTCTCTTCTATTCTAACTGATAATAATATCTATATAAAGAATAATATAGTTCATAAGGATCAATTATTAATTACAATGGTAAGCGGTGAACTGCCTCAAGTTATAATCAATATTATAAATAATGCAAAAGATATATTGCTGGAGAAAGAGATATCAAATCCCCTTATTGAACTCAATATTACAAAAACAGATAATAATGCTGTCATATCTATAGAGGATAATGCAGGTGGAATAGCCGAGGATATACTTCCAAAAATATTTGACCCATATTTCACCACAAAACACCAAAGTCAAGGTACGGGACTTGGTCTGCATATGAGCTACCAAATCATTACGGAAAGCCTTAACGGGAATCTATATGCGGAAAACACACAAAGAGGTGCCAAGTTTTTTATAGAGTTGCCGCTAAACACATAATTATACATAAGGGCAGCTCTAAAAACTATTCTATTTCCCACTCTAACTGGTCATAGTAAGCTTTTGCATTATACTTAGAAAGAGTTTCATAATGATTATAAAAGCTAAATTTTTTATCATCAACGTATTTATTTATATCTTCTCTTTCCACATCATTTTCATAAGCTTCCCTTACACTCTTTTTTAGCAGTTTTAAATATTCAAGGTTATTTTTATATGAGCTTTTATCATATTCACCTCCATGACCGCCCAAGTTATATTTAATATCAAGAGTTTTTAGCTTTTCTAATGCAGCAATCCAGTTATTAATATTACTGTTTTTACCGTATTTTATAAATCGTCCGTTAAATACAGTATTGCCTGTGAAGATAAACTTATCTTCTACCACATAAACAGATATATCTGATTTAGAGTTTGAACCGGGACTAAGTTTAAGAATTTCAATAGTTTTATTTGAACCTTTGATAGTGTATCTATTTTCTGTTAGAATATCAGGCTCTACTACTTTAGATTTTGCGTACTCTTCTTTTGTAGTTACTTTTGGTATACGATAAAACTTTCCAGGATTTTTTTCTAATTCTTCTACTATAGTTTTATGCGCAACGATAGGTATGTTTTTTTCTTTATAGTAACTAGCCCCTGTATATCTGTCATCATGGAAGTTTGTGGTAATAACATGAGTTACTTTTTTATTAAGCTCTTTTTTTATAACTTCGTTCAACTCTTTTGCAAAGTTATATGTAGGACCTGCTTCTATAACTACAACAGTTTTTCCCATATCCACATAACATACATTGGATACAAAACCTTTGTTTTCTTTTGTAGGGGGATTAAAATCACCTATAAAACAAGTAATATCTTTAGTGATCTTTTGAGGTTTTAAGTCATAAATATCGGCAATTGCCAAGCTGCTCAATGTAGTTAGTATCAGTAGTGTTTTTTTAAACATTATTAAACCCTTTTAAACGTAATTGCTAAATTGTACCATAAGAGAGATAATGGTAGCTCTATTTAAATAAGAATTTGTAATAATTTAATAAAATACTATGTTTATTTATTCATTGATATTTTTTGTAAAAGTTGAAATATACAGCTTTTCAACTTTTAATCCAGCCTAATATCTCTTTCTTAAGAATTTCAGGCTTGATTTATTATTAGGCTGATTATGCACTTTGAGTTTCTTTTGGTGCTTTTTTCACAGCTTTAGATATAAGCTCTATATAGATGCTTTCACAGTTTTGTTCTGAAGCTTCATTGATACATTTAGTAATATCTTCGTACTTTATCTCTTTTGGTTCATCATCGTTTTGTGCAAACTTACAATCAAGTCTCCAAAAATCGGCACCATCTGATAACGGCTTTCTTTTTTCCCTTTTGATATATTTTCTAATCTCATTTTTAATCGATTCTAATACTCTAGCAGGGGCTTTGTTTGATGCTGTTAATGCAAATCTTTTTTTCATTATTGTCCTTTGGACGAATTATAGCTGAAATATTGACCTTTAGTATCAATTTGTAATGTTAGTATTGATAGATATTATATTTTTTATTTTGTTGGGTTTATACAGTGCTAAACTATAGTCTTATCATCTAAATACAGATATAATAAATTTAACAATGATAATAAAGAAAAATCAGGATGAAAAAAATAAATAAAAATATCATAGCATTGGGCTGGGTAAGCTTTTTTACCGATATGTCCTCTTCTATGGTTACAACTTTGCTTCCTATATTTGTAGTGTATGTATTACATGAAGGGGTTGATAAACTAGGAATAGTAATAGCAGTTGCCACATTTGTATCCTATATATTTAGAATAGTTTTTGGGTATTTAAGTGATAGATACAAAATAGTTAAACCTTTTGTAGTTACGGGATATTTTATCTCAGCCATTACAAAACCACTTTTGGCTTTTAGTGAAACTTTTATAAGTGTAGCAACTTTACGGGGAACTGAAAGAGTTGGAAAAGCTGTGCGTAGTGCATCAAAAGATTCCCTAATAAGCAGCTTTGCCCGAGATAGATCACATGGTAAAACATTTGGTTTTCATAAAATGATGGATATAGCGGGGGAACTTAGCGGGGCATTGATTGTATTTATTGCTTTCTTATATTTTGCAACGGATGAAAGTACCATTCGAACAATATTTCTATTTACTGCCATTCCGGGATTGCTTGCTACTGTTATTATGATCTTGTTTGTTAAAGATGCACCTAAAAAAATTAAAGAGAATAACAATGTAATTAATAAAGAAGACTATAAACTTTTTCCACTTCTTTTTATCTATTTTGGATTTTTATTCTTTATTATAAGTGAACAGTTTTTTATAGTTTACGCAAAAGAGGATGGATTTAGCTTATCTACAATTCCACTATTTATTATCCTTTTTACTTTTGTACAGACTGCCGTTAGCTATTACGGTGGTTTACTAGTGGATAAAATCGGAAGTTTCAAAATACTTCTTCTCTCTTTTATTTTTGGGCTCTTATCGTTAGTTAGTATTAAATTTAACCTTTGGCTCTCATTTGCACTTTTAGGATTATTTACTGTTTTAAGTCTAAATGCCGTGCGATCTTATATATCACTGAATGCAAAATCAAAAGGGTTTGTTTTTGGTGTCTTCTATGGCGGTGTTGCTATATTTAGTTCCCTTGGAGCTTTGGTGATTGGTTATATTTGGCAACACTATGGAATAGATAATGTTTTAAAATTTAGTATAATTGGGATGATATGTGTAATGGGGATACTTATTTTAAAGCTGCATAAGTTTTAATACTTAAACCAACTTTTAGTCTAAACATTTTATCCAAAATTTTCCTTGGTACATTTGCAATTGCTAAAAACTATATTTTTGTAATTTTTTATCCATAAAATATTATATGATTTAATTCTTAAATATTTGGCTAAATGGTGTATATATAACATATTTTATATATATTCTTTTATCTATTGTACAAGCTATATCAGCTCAATATGATACAATACTTTTTAAAAATTATTATATATAACAGGAGTTCACAATTAATATAATAGATACGATTTCCAATCAAGACAGACTAAACCTAATTCGAGATTTTTGTGAAGATGATTTTACAAATCAAGTTGAAATTTTTTTACAAGATATTTTACAGAATGGTTCTGCTGAATTAAGATCAATGATTAATCTTTTTCATTTAATAGACAATTCAAGCACTATTCAAAGTGAGCCTCAAGCCCAATATACAATAGGAAGTAGAACAATTGAGATTATTAACACTTCAGAACAACTAGAAGCTGCAATGAACTCAATAGAGTTATCCCCTTTTATAGGATTTGACACTGAACAAAAGCCAACATTTAAAAAAGGTCAAACATCTAAGGGTGTCTGTCTTATTCAGTTGGCTACACGATCTAAGTGTTATCTTATTCAAAATAAACAGATCAAAAATATAAAACCGCTTATAGAGCTTTTGGAAAATGACAAAGTGATAAAAATAGGCACAGGACTAAAAGGGGATAATGAAGCACTATTTAAACAATTTAATCTTAGACTAAGATCAACAATCGACCTTGAGAATCTATTTAAAAAACTATCATCCAAAAACCAAATAGGAGCCAAAAAAGCTGCTTTGATAATTTTAAATGAAAATCTGCAAAAATCAAAGAATATCTCAAGATCAAATTGGGAAAATAAAGAGTTATCTATTGGACAGATCAAATATGCTACAGAAGATGCAGCTGTTGTATATGATGTGATGGATAAGATCTTAGAACAATACCCGTTTACAATGGATATTATGCCAAAATTCTTTCAACTACAATTAAAAGAGGAATAAAAGTTTTTATTCCTCTGTTGTATCCTCTTGCTCAACAGGAGTATTTGATATATGGATAAGTCTATTAAGTGCTTTTTGAATGTAGAACTCTTTATTTTCCATTTGGGTGATAGTTTTAATATTTATCTTCTCATATCTATCTATTTTGTGGTCACTTAAAAGTGCTTTTATCATCCTCTCAATAAACTCTTCATCTAGATCATTTGGCTCTTTAATATCTTCTGGCAGTTCATCTAAGAATATATGGTAGTATCTCTCATTTTTTATAATATTAAGAAGGTATATCAAAAACATAGGAAGCTGCATCATTTTCTCTTGCCATCTGTTTAGTATAACCTCTTGTATAATTTTTACAGCTCTATCTTGCTCAAACTCTATAGCAAAGAGTATCTGTTCTGCTATGGTTTTTGAGTGATCAAAGTTAAGATTTGTAGTTATATCACCTACTTTTAACTCATCTTCTATAAATGCTTTTAAGAAAACAGACGGGTTGTTTTTGATACAAGCTCTTAATGCTCTTTTATCTCTTTTCTTCTGCGTCCTTGCTCTTTGCATCTGTGCTCTGTTTGTATCATAAACCACATCGTTGAAGTACTCTCCGAAAGGATAATAAGAGACACGTAAAAACTTCAATATATCTACACTTGAAAAAATCTTCTCTATATCAAGGGGTTCACTTGTAAAATATGATCCTGCATAGTTACCCCCATCAATTAAACAAAATCCCAGCACATTTGAAGGTATATCTATTTTGCCTGAAGAACAATCAACTTGACGGCAGTTTAAGTTATATGATCCATCAAGTGTGATAAGTGTCAAACTTGATCTTGGATAATCATTGTACAAAGTAGCTGTTAAACTATCCTCATCATAACTTTTAACAATTCCATTCATTGAAATACTGCAAAATGTGTTCCACCTTACATCATCATATATTTTTTTAACACTTGATATATCTTCCCCGTAGTGTGGGTAGTTTGTAAGGGTGAAAAACTTATTTAGTTCAAAGCTATCAAATATAGTTGCTTTATCTCTTAGGATTTGTGTTTTTAGTTCCGGGTTGTTTATAAACTCCTCATGAAAAGATGTGATTATCAGTTGGTTGTTTTTTATATCATTTGTAGTTAATCTGTTGGTTTCTTTTAAATACTTTATGTTGTCGTTTATATCTCTTAAAAAAGTTCTATATTTTGGTTTTTCTGTTTTTTCTACCAATGTTACATTTAATTGTTTAGTAAAAATATTATCACCCACTTTTATCTTTAAACTATTTTTTCTATTGATCAAAATATCATAACTTAGATCCATTTTATAGTTAAAGTTCTCTATACTGTCAAGGTCATAAACAACCCCGCCGTTGTAAGACCATCTTACTATTGAAGCATCTTGCTCTATATCTATAAGCTCGTCAGTTTGTCTGGCACTTACCGTGATACGGTTATATCTTAGTTGATATTGTATAGCCTCATCAAATGACAGATAATCACTTAGGGCATACAGTTCTAGGTTGTTTAACCAAGCCGGTGTTTTGATATTTTCCCTAAAGTTTAAAGAAAACCGGAACAAATCACCGTCATCAATATTTATATTTGAATCTTTTGTGATATTTGTTATAAGATGTACATAACCGTCAAAATACTCATGGATATTATCCTCCATATTATTAAGTTCTGAATCAACCTCAAAATCTGAATCAATAAGGATAGAATAATTTTTTCTATCCTCTAGCTTGCTGTTATGATCTTTGTACCATTTTCCATCTTCATCAAAGAGTAAAATATCATGATTAAAATCAAACAATACAAACTCTTCTTGATAAACTGTTTTATCTCTATTGTTTTTTATCTCAATTTTTATCTTATAGTTTTCAGGTTCTTCTATAGATATGGAGTTTTCCAGATAAAATCTATTCTCTATCTTATCTTTTAAGAGTTTTGATTTAAACTCTCCATCCACAAAGATATCATAGTTATCATCACTTAAATTTAAGATATAAAAATCATCCCCCTCTATATTGAACCGTAACTTTTCATCTTTAAATACAACACTCTTTAAAAAGAAACTGTTTTCAATCTCATCTATACTTATAAGAGTAGTGTGCAGCTTCTGTTTTGAAGAGTTAAGAAGCTCATCCAGATCAAAATCTTTAAACCATATATTTTGTTTTAATAACTCAAGCGTATCCTCTTTAGATATTAAACTTCGGGAGTATCTTTGTAGTGTTTTCCAGCCGCTGTTAAAAGTGTTTGAAAAGTTTTCGCTTGATCTGTCTGTTAGGTTTTCAACTATTGAGTTCTTTGAAGTTGAAGTGAGCCAATAGTTTATATCTTTAAATCTATTTAAAATACCCGTCTGTAATAATATAGTATCGGTTGGTCTTTTAGTATCGTAACCGTCACGCAGCTTAAATCTAACTACAGCATCTTTAAGAGCTTCAGATAAATATACAGTTGGTTCACTATCCTCATCAATATAATTATCAACAAAGAATCTGTTTGTATCCTCCTCAAATTCTGTTAAAATATCGACTATATCCAACCATATACTATTGTATGACAGCTCGGATCTAAGTGTAGTTACAAAGCTAAGGAAAAATAACCCCAATGCCTCTTTTGGTGTAACACTCAAGCTTTTTATATCTTCTAAATCTATATCATCTATTGAATCTTGTGTAAAATCTATTTTGAATAATGTTTCTTGTATTTTATCTTTTATATCTACTATATCTAACTCAACTATTGATCTTTTTTCTTCTGTTAAGTTCTCAACCCTTTTTATAATCTCAATGATAATTTTTTGAAACATTCTTTCCCTTATTTTAATCTCATTTTTTTTGGAAAAGGATTTTATCTACAATTAGCTTCAAATACACATTATATGTAACAAAATTGTAATAAATTTATAAAAGTGCGTAAATTAATTGGATTATTTAAGTGAAGATATAACTGTTTTAATTAATCTGATGATCAAACTCGGGAACTATCTGTTTTAGTTTTTCTATTTTATTTGAAGAGTTTATAAGCTCTTTGATATCATCATCTAGTTTTGATATATTGTACTTTGTTTTTCCCGTAACAGTTATAGACTCGTATTTTGTTTTCATATCACTTTGATCTATAAGCAGTTCCTCATATAGTTTTTCACCTTTACGTAAACCGGTAAACTCTATATCTATATCTTTTGCATCACTAAGCTCACACATTTTTAATGCAAGATCAACTATCTTTACAGGCTCACCCATATCAAGTATAAATATCTCTCCACCTTTACCTAAGCTTGAAGCTTGCAAAACTAAAAGAGATGCTTCAGGGATAAGCATAAAGTATCTGGTAATATCCCGATGGGTTACGGTTATTGGTCCCCCTTGTTCTATCTGAGCTTTAAACTTAGGTATAACGCTTCCGCTTGAACCTAGAACATTACCGAACCTTACGGCAACTATCTCTGTATCTTTTGAAATAACATTTTGAGCATAAAGCTCACAGATACGTTTAGTAGCACCCATAACATTTGTAGGTCTTACTGCTTTATCCGTTGAGATCAGTACAAATTTCTTTACCTTGTGTTTAATAGAACAATCTATAGTGTTTTTTGTACCCATAACATTGTTTAAAATTGCTTCATTTATATTCTCTTCACATAAAGGCACATGTTTGTAAGCTGCCGCATGTATCACAATATGGGGCTTGTATTTTTCAAAAGTGCTGTCTAACTGCTCTAGGTTAACTACACTTTGCATCACCAAAGAGGGTTCATAGGAGCTTAACTTCTCTTCTATTGTGTAAAGGTTATATTCACTGTGATCTAAAAGTATAAGTTTTTTTGCTCCGTATTTTGCACACTGTATACTTATCTCGCTTCCTATACTCCCCCCTGCACCGGTTATCAGTACAGTTTTATCTTTTATAAACTCTTTTATCGCTTCTTTGTCAAGATCTTTAGGTTGTCTTGCCAAAAGATCTTCAACAGATAATGCTTTTAGTTTGTTCTCTTTTTGGTTTAAGGATGCTATTTTTATATCTTTTATATTATTGTCAGATAGAATTTTGTATATACTCTGCAAGGTGTCTTTTTGAAGCTCTTTTGTAATGATAACACTCTCTATCTTGTTTTCCATTATCAGTTTCTCAAGACTATCTATAGTTTCAACTTTTATATTAAAAAAATAAGTGCCCGCAAATTCAGAATTATCATCCACAACAGAAGTTACATAGTAACCGTTTTGCTCTTTCATTAACGATTGAGCAAATGAGTTTACCCCTATTAATAAAGTTCTTTTTAAATCCTTGCTGTTATCACCCTCCAAGATCAACCTTTTTGAAGCTCTTAAAGCTCCCAAAAAGATCATAGAGAGTGAAAAGTCTATAATAATAACACTTCTTGGAAAAGGATTAAAGGCTTGGGGGAACAGATAGTAAATCACGGTAAATAAACCGTAAGTTAAAAGATGTGCATAAAGAAGCTTCTTAGTCTCATTTAAAGAGAAAAAACGCCATGATATCTGATAGAGTTTAAAAAAACTTATAAATACAATTTTAAAAATAACAACAATAGAAAAAATAGTATAAAAGTTTTCCATAAACTCTTTTTCAAGTGCAAAATTAAATCTTAGATTGTATGCCAACAATAAAGTAATAAAAGAGAAAATAATATCAAATAAAATAAAAAAAGCCGCTCTTTTTAATGCAGAAGGTTTAAACACTTTTTATCACCTCACATATTTTTATAACATCGGTTTTTCTCATAGTGGTACTGCAAGGGAGACAAATACCGTGAAGATAAAGCTCTTTGCTAGTACCGTCTAAAAAGCTTTCTGATTCTTTAAATAAAGGCTGCATATCCATAGGCTTCCATAAAGGTCTGCTCTCCACGTTTATCTTTTCCAAAGCCTCTATTATTTTCATAGGATCTTTATCTTTAAATACAACGGCAGTTAACCATCTGTTCCCTCTTGTATTTTCAAGCTCAGGCATAAACTCTATACCTTCCATATCATCTAAACTCTCTTTGTACCAGCTGTATATCTGCCTTTTTTGCTTTACTCTTTCCTCTATCACTTCCATCTGTGCAACACCTATTGCAGCAAGAACATTACTCATACGATAGTTGTAACCGTACTCTTCATGTTCATAATGTAAGTGGGGCTCTTTTGCCTGAGTTGAGTAAAATTTTGCTTTTTCAATCCACTCTTTATTTTGTGATACAAGCATACCGCCGCCGCTTGTGGTAAGGATCTTGTTTCCGTTAAAACTGTATATGCCAAAGTCACCGAATGTTCCGCTTTGTTTACCCTTGTATGTGGCGCCCAAAGACTCTGCTGCATCCTCTATTAAATACACACCGTGCAGATTACAAATATCTGCTATCTTTTCTATATCTGCACACATTCCGTACAGATGGGTAACAATTAAAGCTTTTGGTTTTGCTTCACACTTGCAAAGATATTTGTTTAAAAGCTTTGGTGAGAGATTCCAGCTTTCTTTATCACTGTCTATAAATACGGGGTTTGCCCCTTCATATAAAATAGCATTTACAGAACCTATAAAGGTAAATGTTGAAGCTAGTACATCATCACCCTTGCCTATACCTAAAACTCTAAGTGCAAGATGAATAGCAGAAGTACCGCTGTTTAAAGCAAGTGCATATTTAGCACCCGTATAATCTTTGATACTCTGCTCAAACTTATCCACATATTCCCCAAGGGGTGCAATATAGTTGCTTTCAAAAACATTTTTGATATATTTTAATTCATTACCGCCCATATGTGGAGCACTTAAAAATATTCTTTTTTCCATCAAAATAACTCCTGAACAACTTTACAAGGTGTACCGTATCCTTTTTTGTTGTCTCCTATATTATTAACTACGGTTGAGCCTGCACCGATGATAGTATTTTTACCTATATATATACCCTGAATTATATTTGTTCCAATACCTATGTGTGTATAACTGTCAACTTTTACATCTCCCGCAAGTGCACAATTTGGAGAGATGTGAACAAACTCTTCAATTACACATTCATGTTCAACTACCGCAGCTGTGTTTAAGATAACACCTTTAGATATAAAAGCTTTTGCATTTACAACAACATTTGGCATAACAACACTACCCTCTTCCACTTTTGCACTTGGTGATATTATAGCACTGGGTGATATCAATGTGGCAATTTTAAATCCAGCTTTTTTTAGATTGTTATATATCTTTGTTCTTATAATATTATCTCCTATACCGAGTGCTACAGGGATATTGTTCTGCTTTGATATATTTTCAAAAGTACTGTAGTGATTATCTCCATCGTCTATAAATTTTATATGATCATAGCCGCAAGCTTTTGCAATATCAGCCACCACAAGACCATGACCGCTTGCACCGTAAATATATATAGATCTCATCTTATTTGCTGCCTTTGAATTTTTCCATTGTAATATTTGCTGAGGAGTTTATATCACTTCTTTTTAGAACCTTTAAAAAAGTAAGCCATAGTATCTTTATATCAAGAAAAAAAGATCGGTTTTCCACATACCACAGGTCATACTCAAATTTCTGCTCCCAGCTTATGGCATTTCTGCCGTTTACTTGAGCCCATCCGGTAATACCCGGCTTAACATCATGTCTTCTTTTTTGTTGATCACTATAAAGGTCAAGATACTCTACAAGAAGAGGTCTTGGTCCTACAAAACTCATATCACCTTTAAGTACGTTAAAAAGCTGTGGAAGTTCATCCAAGCTTGCAGCTCTTATAAACTTACCTATACCTTTTAGTCTTACCTCATCTGATAAAAGCTCTCCATTTTTATCTCTTTCATTAGTCATTGTACGAAATTTATATATCTTAAATATCTTATCTTTAAAACCGGGTCTTTTTTGAGTAAATAATACAGGCCTCCCCATTTTAAAGAGTATCAACAAAACCACCGCTATATAAACAGGCGATAGCAGTATTATCAAAAATAAAGCCAATGTTTTATCAAAAATTGTTTTCATGTTTATATTTTAAGTTTATACACTTTTGCCATAGGGTTTAATATAACCGGCTCAAAAAGCTCTTTGTCATAGTTTTCCAATGCAAACATCTGTATATATGTTGAATTGAACATTTTACTATCTAAAATTAAAAACTGATTATAACTTTTTAGAAATATAACGCTTAACGGTGAACTTCTATCAATAATTTGAATCTGTTTTCGTAAAACTCCCTTATTGTCATACTTGGTTACACAAAAATTGTTTATACCCAGGGTTTGCTCACCTATTTGTATCTTCCCTTGCTTTTTAAGGATCTTAATACCGTTGCCTAGCTCTATTACATCTGCATTGTCTTTAAATCTACGAGACTGATAAAAAAACGGTCTTGCTTTTTTATTCCCTGTTACAAGATCAAGATTACTAAATACTGTAACTGTAGGGAATATATTTAACATTCTTTGAGGCAGATATAAAAAAATATCTCTTGTTTTTAAAGGAAGCTTATAATCACCCAGTCTTAACTCATCCAGCAATATATTCGGGTCTGTCTGATTGGCAGTTTTATTTTTGAATATCTCATCGGCAACTATCTTATAATCGCTGTTTACATATGTCTCAACGGCAAGACGGCTTAGATTTGCGGCTTGTATTTGAGAATCCGTATTTAATATTTTAGAAACTATAAAATTATCGTGGTTATGTTTACCGCCGTCAATTAAGGTATTTGTATTTGAATAGTACCATATAGGATAGCCGTAATCCCACCATGTGACCGTATAATCTTTAGGGTCAGATACTTTTTTTAGATCATCAAGTATCTGAACCTCTGATTTGTTAAATACAGTCGGTACTTTATATGCGACAATATGTTTGATATTAGGCACAAGCATACCCAGTGTTAAAATTGTAATAACACCGTACTTAACTATTTTATTTTCAACAGATGATACCAGCACATAAAATAAAAACACTGAACTAAGAGCAGCAACAGGTACGGCATATACGGTAAACCTAAGACCGCCCCACAATGAGAAGATACCGATACCTATTAAAGGAAGTGCCAAAATAAAAGGTCGATATTTTATAACTAAAAGAACATACCCTATAAGTGCCGTTAACACACCTATAACCGAACCGCTTATTCTGTTTGCCATAACCTCAAAAGGTATTTTCCCGGCTTCCCTTACCGTTTGAGCCACTTGGAAGAATTTCAACCCCTCCTGCTCTACACCTCTTATAGCATAACCTGCTACTTTTGCCCAGATCAAAGATATCACATTACCGCTTACTAGAAAAAATACAA
This sequence comes from Campylobacterota bacterium, assembly GCA_034717895.1. GTDB lineage: Bacteria > Campylobacterota > Campylobacteria > Campylobacterales > Arcobacteraceae > JAIOSF01. The sequence goes on from JAYEMD010000013.1 coordinate 13,888, forward strand.
CAGCAACTGCTGAAGCGATAGCTATATGTTTTAAAGGGAAGGTTTTATATCTAAATAAAAAATAAAGCCCTGCAATAAGTGCAAGTTTTATAAACCAAGGTATCCCAAACAATGCTATTGATATAAGTATGATAGACTGATACGTAAACTCTTCACGTCTATGAAAAACGATCATATAAGCCATATAGATAAGTCCCATAGCATAAACAATAGATAATCCCGAATCGTAAAGGAAAGGATATATAAGTATCACCAAACTTGAAAATAAAGCATTGTTCAAGCTCTCATCCTCAATGGTTTTAATAAGAAAATAAAGTATAAACATAGGAGCCATAGCAGAGAACATATCCGTATCATAGTATCCAACCATAGTACGGTTATAATAACTCCATGCAATTGAGCCTATAAGTGCCGCAAAAAATCCCCATGAGGTATGGTTGTAGATTCTGGCTATTAAGATTATAGGTATAACAACCAAGCTTGAAACAACAGCAGGCATATAAAGGACTATAGTATCCAAACTAAATGGAAGTACTTTGGCTGCCAGATAGGTAAAGAAAACCGTACCGTATTTGAACATATCAACGACTCTGGGATTATTTTCAAAACTGTTGTTTAGCTCGTGCAATACACTAGAAGCCCAGATATAACCATCATTTGTATTTATCATAAGCTGATCATTCCAGTAAAAATTGTCAATCCCGTTAAACTGATATACCCAGATAAGACGCATTGCTATACTAAAAGTATATGCAAAGAGTATCAATCCTATAAGATACGTTTTATTTATATTTTCTTCTTTTATATTAAACATTTTAAACCTACAAAATTTTTTCTAATTTATCTACAAGTACTTTGATATCAAAGTTTTGTTTTAAATATGTGTGACCGTTAGCGCCAAACTGTTCTAAATAGTTAGTATCCTCTTTACTTAGTTCTATAATGGCTTTTACAATATCCTGTATTTGATAACTTTTTATAACTATACCTGAATTTGATGTTTCTATTATATTATCTTCTATGTTACTTACAAATAAAATAGCCCTCTTTGAAGCCATATAATCAAAAATCTTATTCATACTCATACCATACCTGTACAAAGGAAGATTTTTAAGACCTACATACAAAAGATCAGCACTTTTTAAATAGTTCTTTACCCTGTTTTTTGCTACAGAGGGGATAAAAGTTATATTTTTCAGATCATCCTCTTTAGCTTTAGCAATCAGACTTTCTTTTAAAGGACCGTCACCTACAAGTGTAAAGTGTATATGTTCATTATTTTTTAAGACTTTTACAGATTCTATTAACAGGTCCAGATCATTTGCGGTACCGTGAGTTCCCGTATAAACTACATTAAACTTATCCCTACTTAGCATTTGCTCATAATTATCATCAAACTTACTGCAATCAGTACCGTTTGATATCCATACTATCTTATCTTTTTTAACAAACTGTTCTATATACCTGTAGGCAAATGGCAATGTGGATATTATCTTGTCAGCTTTTTTATATAAAAACTTCTCAAGCCACCCCAAAAGTAAAATAAATGGGTGCCATTTAGATATACCCATATCAATAAGTGTCTTGGGCCATAGATCCCTAACCTCCATGATAAACTTTGCATTGTAGGTTTTACTTAAACTATATGCTGCATATACGGCAAAAAGATGTACGGAAGAACCGATTATTGTATCAGGTTTTTTTAAATTTAATTTAGGTATTGTGTTTGCAACGCTAAACATAAAAGAGATCATATTTTTTACTCTTCCAATGCTGTTACCACTGTAAGGGGGTGTTTTTAACCAGATAAAATCTATCCCGTCAATATTTTCAACTAAATAGTTTTTACCGCTTGGATACTCTTTCATCTCTTTGAATTTTGCATAATGAAAACTTGAAGCTATAATAGTAACTTTATAAGCTCTTTTTACAAGTTCTAAAGCAAAATCATAATGTCTGGTTCCCCCGCTCATCTCAGGCGTTAAGGCATAATGATTGATTATCCAGATGTTTTTTTTATTCATAATTTAATAACTCTTTAATAATATTCTCACTTGATTTACCGTCACCTATATTAGTTATTAATTGTTATAAATATTTTCATTTAATTCATCTTCTTTTTCTTTACTATTTAGTATATTATTTTAGTTTTAATTTTCACTACTTCTGTTTAAAATATTCTGAACACTATTTAGTATCTTTTCTAATTCACTTTGTAAACTATGAATTGTATTTATAATATTAATAGCCATTTTATCATTATCTTCATAATCATGTGCTATCTCATTTCTAAGATCTCTTAATTCAAACCATTCATCTACATCTATGATATCCATTTTTTCTAAATTATTTAAAATATCTAAAAATGGTTTATCTATATTTTCACCCTGATACAGTAGTATAGATTTAAATAGTTTAGCACCCATACAATCTTGCAGCTTGGAAAATCTATAAATAAGCTGATCGCTATATGCAAGATATTGTACGTTGTTTATTATTGTTTTATAACAATCACTATCAATAGGAAAAATAAACTCTTTTTCAAGCTCACAAAACGCACCTTTTAGTCTTTGTAGATGCTTAAAACTTTCTTCTAAATTATTCTTAACTTTTTGCTTGTAAACTACAGTTTTATGCCCCATTTTAATGCCTCCTGTTCAATTAATCTATTTTTATCTTCATTGAAAACAATATCTATTTTTTGTTCACCTAATTCTCTTTTTACTCTTGAAAGAAATTTTATCTTTTTCTCAAAAAGATTACTATGATCTTCTACTTTTAAATATAGATCAATATCTCCACCCTTTTTACTATCATCTACACGACTTCCAAAAAGATATATTTCACCTTCTCCAAATAATTCTGTAAACTTTTCTTTAAATGTATCTATATAGTTTTTGGATAGTCTCATATTCGCAACCTTTTATTGACTAAATTTTATTATATCAAAACATTTATTATATTAGTTTTTTATATACTTTTTTTACAAGTTCTAAAGCAAAATCATAATCTCTGGTTCCCCCGCTCATCTCAGGCGTTAAGGCATAATGATTGATTATCCGGATCTTTTTTTATTCATAATTTAATAATTCTTTAATAATATTCTCACTTGCTTTACCGTCACCATATAAGTTTAGTGGTTGACTCTTGGTAGTTTGTGCTTGATAATTTTGATATGCCTCTATAATTCTTTCTTTATTGGCACCTGCCAAAATATTTGCTCCACACTCAACTAACTCTACCCATTCCGTTTCGTCTCTTAACGTAATACACGGTTTATGAAAAAAATAAGCCTCTTTTTGAAGACCTCCGCTATCAGTCATAACTAGATCACAGTTATCTATTAGCCACACCATTTCAAGGTAACCAACTGGATCAATAATGGTAAGATTTGTTATATTAAGTTTTAAATCTTCTAATATTTTTTTTGTTCTTGGATGAAGAGGTAAGATCACTTGTTTCTCCATAGCTATCTTCTCTAATGATTCAAATATACTTCTTAATCTATTTTCATCATCTGTATTTTCTGCTCTATGAACAGTACAAAGGATAAAATCACTTTTTATTTCTACATCAGGTTTCGATGCAAGTTCTTTATAAAAAATTGCCCCATCTTGCATAACATCACCTACATTAGTGATTAGTTGTTTGTGGTTAGTGCTTAGTGTAAATGGAAAACCTTCTGCTTTTAAGTTTTTAACCGCAGTAACTGTAGGACAAAACAGTATATCACTTACTCTATCTGTAAGTATCCTGTTTACCTCTTCTGGCATTTTCATATTAAAACTTCTAAGCCCTGCTTCAATATGTGCTAATCTTATATGTAGTTTAGAAGCTACTATAGATCCTGCTAAAGTTGAGTTTGTATCACCGTAGACCATAATCCAGTCAGGATTTTCTTTTAGTGCTACCTCTTCAATCTTTTCAATCATCTGACCGGTCATTGCACCGTGAGATTTTCCACCTATTCCTAAAAAATAATCAGGCTTTGGTATCTGCATCTGCTCAAAAAAGATATCTGACATATTAGTGTCGTAATGTTGCCCTGTATGAACTATAATCTCTTCTATTTGATTATGTTTAGATATTTCTCGACTTACTGAACCGGCTTTTATAAATTGAGGTCGTGCTCCTAAAATTGTTAATATTTTCATATTTTTAAAATCCCTTTTATTAATAATGAAATCTACAAGAAGCTATTGCTATACTATTTTCATAAACTTCATAAACCAATCTATGTTCATCGCTTATTCTTCTTGACCAAAATCCACTTAATTGATGTTTTAAAGATTCAGGCTTTCCTATCCCCTCAAACGGCTTTCTTTTTATATCTTTTATAAGCTGGTTTATTTTTCTTAAAATCTTTTTATCATTAGTTTGCCAAAAAGTATAATCCTCCCAAGCTTTATCACTAAAGATCAATCGCATTCAATTAACCTTTTTTCCTTCCCTTTACCATCTCTTAATTGCTTAATTGATTCTTCTAATCTTTGTGCATTTTTAGGATTGCTTAGAAGATAATTTGTTTCTTTCATAGAGTTATACTCATCCATAGAGATAACAACAACGTTTTCTTTCCCTTTTCTATGGATAATCACTTCATCATTATCTAAATATACACTATCAAATACAGCTTTTAAATTGTTTCTAGCTTCTGTTAGACTTACTACTTGCATATTACACCCTTACATTTTTATGTACATTATATCATACACTAAATTAATTGACTTAAACTAAACTATCATAAACTTCATAAAGTTTCTTCTCCTCTGCACCCCAGTTATATTTCTCTATAACTGCTTTTTTACCGTTTTGTCCCATCATTTGAGCTTCTTGCGGATGAGTGATAACATACTCTATAGCATATGCTATCTCTTTAGGATTTAACGGGTCTACACATATTCCACAGTTATTATCCTCTACTATTTCTCGCCATAAAGGAAAATCTGATGTTATTATAGGAAGTCCGGCACACATATACTCAAACATCTTATTTGGTTGTGCATCTATATGATTTGGAAGTGGATAAAAAGTAACGATACCTGCTTTTGACCTTCCCATAATTTCAGATACCTCCTCTCTATTTAAAAATCCAAGCTCATTTACATTTTTCCAGCCCTTATAGGACTTCACTTCATTCTCCACATTTTTTTCACTGAATTTACCTGCAAGATTTAATTTGATCTTTTCAATATAACCCATAGCTTTTATTACTTCCTTTATACCCCTTATCTGTGCTATACCGCCCACATAACAAACCTCATCTTTTTTATCACTCCAAGATGTTTCATTTGAAAGTTCACCCAAAATGGGAAAGTTATTTATATCTACACTGTTTTTATTTATCTTTAGAAACTTATCTCTTATCCAAGGGGTAGCAGTTAGTATAAAATCAAAGTTTTTACAGGCATATCTCTCATATATTCCAAAACCTTTAGATAATATAACTTTTGTAAATTTATTCAGATAAGGTTTACCAAGAAGCTGCTTTGGAAGATCTTCGTGTGCATCGAAGATAACTCTTTTACCAAGCTTCTTAAGCTTTAGACCTATAGGTATAAGCTCTGGGTCATGTAAGTGATATATATCACTATTTAAACTAGCAGCTTTTTTATAAACTTTTTTTACGGTTTTTGTCATACGTGATATACGTCCACCGGTTTTAGCTCCAATATCTACTATATTTACACCATTTTTAATCTCATCACCTAAACCGTCAGCCACAACCAAACTTACTTGATAATTTTTTTGTTTTGCCAAAGAGGAACACATTTTTATAAAGATACGGGTATCATATCTTGGGTGAGCTGATGTTAGGTGGGTTATTTTAGTTTTCAATACAAAAATCCAAACAACCACAATGGTATTTTATTTCCAAATCCTATCTCCATATCATCTGATACTACATAACCTTTTTGCCCTTGTAGTTGACTATCATCTTTAGAGGCTCCACATACTTCAAAGACTAATCTATCATCAACGATGAAATCCCCTTTATCATGATAATGTACTTGATGCTTTAATCCTATTTGTGAAACAAAAAAGCTTTCTCTTGCTGCACCTATATCAGAGTTTGCACAAAGCACTGTAAAAAGATTTGGATTATCAAGAAGAAGTTTATCAGGTTTATTCACCGCTCTCATGCCAACACCACCTCTTACAATATGAATTAAACTTCCCGCATCCATTCTTTCAATATACTTTTGAAGTGTTGGCCACGATGTTTCTACAGCTGAACTTAACTTTGAAATATTTATTTCATATGGTTTTGAGCTGCAAAGCATATATATAATTTTCTTGAGTTTATCAAGTTTTGAAGGATCAATTTTATAAATACCACAAAGATCAGAATCAATAGTTACATTTATAACCTCTAAAAGCTTAGCCGGATAGTCTATAAGTGATTCTCGAAAAAAAGGATAACATCCGTACTCACAATAGTTATTAAACTGCTCTATTGGTCTTATTTGATTCATTATTGATGCTGCAATATCTTCGTGATTTGTTAATATTTCATCTAAACTATAGCTCTTAAAAGATTGTTTTAGTTCTAGTTCACAGAATTCTCTAAGTGATAAAACTCCAAGAGTATGTATAACGGCACGCCTGGATAGATCACCGTTTGAATGCTCTATTTGAAGTGCTGAAGAGCCACTAAATATAACTTTTAGATCAAATACATCATAGATAGCTTTTAATTCAGTAGAGAAATTTGGTGACTTATGAATCTCATCAATAACAAGAAGCTGTCCACCCCTTGCATAAAAACTTTCAGCTACTTCATATAAACTCAATCCACTCATAGCAGGATGATCACAACTAAGATATAAAATCTTTGAAGCAGGTAAATCTAAACTTTTAGTGTACTGTAAAAGTATTGTACTCTTTCCGGTACCCCTAGCCCCTTTTATACCAATTAGTTTTGAACTAAAATCAATCTTAGAATAAAGATACCTTTTATAATTTGGAACTTCCCTTGATAGTATTTGAATTGATATTTTTTGTAATGTTGCTAAATTCATTTTAGATACCTTTAATCTATAGTTTATAATTATAGTATGTTTATTATAAAATATACTTTACAATAAAATGGTTTGCATAAATATCTCAGATTATAAAGTAGCTTGAATATTATTTAGTATTTTTTCTAACTCATCTTGTAAATTATATATAGTACTCCGATATGACCAATTAAAAATAGTATCTATCTTCTGTTCACCAAGTTTTCTTTTTACTATTGAAAGAGATTTTATAACTATAGTTTTCTACCTTTGATATTTGATATTTGACTATATTTTTCAAAAAGTTTATCTATCATCAATATCCTTTAACTGTATACTATATTACTTTTACAATAAGATGATAATAATAGTTATCCTTTAGTGCTTATAAGTTTTTATAAATATTCTTGTATCATATCTTGAATGATAGGGCGTTAAATGGGGTATTTTAGTTTGCTCAGTTTACTAGTCTTAAAATATTCTCAATAACATAATTAATATCATAATCACTCATATCTGGATAAATAGGTAAAGATAATGATTGTTCAAATAATTTATTAGAGACAGGATAATCCTCATTTATATAATTAAATCTATCTTTATAATATGTATGTTTATGTATTGGTATAAAATGGACACTTGTACCTATTCCTAATTCTTTCAGCTTTTCTATTATTTTATTTCTATTATTTATTTTTATAACATATAAATGCCAGCTTGTCTCTCTATCACTTTTTATATATGGTAAAACTATATTTTCATTATCTATAAAAGACTCTGTATATTTTTGAGCTATGTATCTTCTTTTCTCATTCATCCAATCTAGTTTTTTAAGTTGTTCAATTCCTAAAGCTGCATTCATATCTGTAGTGTTATATTTATTTCCATTATCAACTACTTCATAATACCAACTTCCCTTATCACTATATCTATCCCAAGCATCTTTACTAATTCCATGTAATCTATTAATTTTTATAGATTTAGCATACTTATCATTTTTAGTTGTAGCCATACCACCTTCACCAGTTGACAATGTTTTTGTAGCATAAAAGCTAAAACAAGTTATATCACTTTGTTTTAAATCACCTATATATTCACCTTTGTATTTAGAAGGTAAAGCATGAGCAGCATCTTCTATAATCTTTAAGTTGTATCTTTGAGCTATATCGTAAATTTCATCCATATCACATGGCTGTCCTGCAAAATGTACTGGTACAATAGCTTTTGTTTTATCCGTAATCAAATTTTCTATTTTTGATACATCTATATTATGAGTACTTTCTTCAACATCACAAAGAACTGGAACGGCATCAAAATATGTAACCACCTCTGCAGTTGCTATAAAGGTATGTGTAGGAATTATCACTTCATCGTCTCTTTTGAGTCCTATAGCTTTAAGTGCCAAATGTAATGCAGCTGTAGCACTACTTAAAGATACTGAATATTTACAATATAAATACTCACGAAAATTATTTTCAAACTCAACGGTTTTAGGACCCATTGTAAGCCAACCAGATTTTATAGCATTTACGACAGCATTTATCTCATCATCCGTTGTATATGTTTTATGAAAAGGTATTTTTCTCATTTATTAATTTTCTCCTATTAATTCGTCATATATTGAAATATATTTTCCCTCATTTGTACTTTTTAAATAATTCACTTTTCTTTTTATGTTAACTTCTTTCAAAATATCAGAATCAATTGAATTATACCTATTTAAATCTATTTTATCCAAATTTGGTTCAATAAAACCATTTATTCCATCTAATATATGTTCACTGTTTGCAGGTAAATTTGAGACAAAACATATACAATTACTAGAAATAGCTTCTAGTAAACTAATTGCAGTTGCATCACTTGATGGTATTGAGATATAAATACTTGCTTTTTGATAATATTCATTATTTATTTTAGAATCCACCCATCCTATAAATTCAACTTTATCTTCTATTTCCAACTTAGAGACCAACTGCTTTAAGTTTTCAGTTTCATCCCCAATAGCACCAATTACTAATTTCCATTCACTATTATTTTTCAAAAATTCACTAAAAGCATAAATAACTTTATCTAAATTATAAAGTGATTTATGCAAACGATTAGAATATATTATTTTTTCTTTATTTATAGTGTTAACATCTAAGTTATCTATCCCAAAATTTGCTATTCTAATATCTAATTTACTATTATAACTTTTAATTTCACTTGCCATATACAAAGAATCAGAAGTAACTACATCAATATGATTTAGATTAAACTTTAGTATTTCTTTTAAAAAAATACTTTTTTTAGGATTTACAAGAATATCACTTCCCCAAGCTGTTAACACTCTTGGTATTTTAATATTTTTTATAGCCAATAATGTAATAAATGAATAACTATTTGCTTGATGTATATGAACAATAGAAGGTTCAAAATCTTTTACTATTTTCTTGATTTTTTTAATTGACCTAAATATATTTAAACCTAGTTGAAAATCTATCTCTATAGTATTTACATTATATTTGTTATTTTTTATATTAGAAAGTAGTAATATTTCATCAAAATAATCTTTTATTAAATTAATATAGTTATAGGTATGAATTGTATCACTTCCAAGTATTAAAAGTTTTTTATTCATTATTCCACTCATTATAATATTCTTTGAATTGATTATTCTTTTTTAAATATCTTTTATCTATAGTTTCTGTAGAACCAATTATTTCAGCAGGGTTTCCTTGAACTATCGAATAATCTGGTATATTTCTAGTTATTAATGAATTAGATGAGACGATACAACCTTTTCCTACTGAAACACCTGGTAAAATAACTGCACCTGTAGATATAAAGGAGTATTTACCAATCTTTACACTTTTTAAAATATATCCATCTTCTTTAGTACCTCTATTTTTTGAATAGTTTTTTCCAAATAATCTTATTGTCATATGTGAACTATGAGTAAATATACTTACATTTGCACCAATCTGACATCCTTCTTCAATTTCTAAGCCAGCTGTTCCATCCAATATAGAATTATGCCATATAAAAATATTATCACCAAGGTAAATATTTTTTTGATTTACAAAATCTACAGTGCTACTAAATCGTGTATTTCTTGCCAATTCTCCATTTGGATTTACATATATATTATTTAACATTCTAGGTTGATGTAACCAACTAAAAAATTTTGCCCTTAACTGTAATAATTTTTTTTTCATATCACTGCTCCTTTATATATTTCAACATCCAAATCGCATTATATATTAAAAAAATACTATTAATAAAACTAAAATAAAATAATGCAATATAGATATCATTAAATATTATACCAATTATTATAGAAATTATTGTAAAAAAACTCAAAAGAACACTTATTAAAAATGCCTTTTTTTGTTTACCTATAATACTTGATATATATGAAATAGTTGACAATAAAACATTTAAAAATAACCAAGGTGCCAATATTTGTGTGTAGATACCTGCTTCTCTCCATATTTCTCCAAATACAAAAGCAAAAATATCAGGTGCAAATATAATTATTAAAATAAACGGTACAATGATTTTTTTAGACAAAGATTTTAAAAACCTTATTGTAAATCCATAGCTGTCAGCATTTTGATTATATAGTTCACTGACCTTTTGATTATATACTTTAGCACTAGAACTTGCTATTATCATCAATGGTGAAAAAACTATCCTCGTACTTAAAGAGTAGAACCCGACAACCGTAGAATTAAAAAATGTAGAGAACAAATAAATAGGAATATTTGAAGAAAAACTATTTGTAAATGCATGTGGTGCTTGATATTTTGGAAAGTCTATATATTTTTTAGCCAAATATTTAATTCTTTGTGCTGATACACTATTTAAAAGTTTTTTCTCTTTTGTAATATTTTTTGCCAATTTTAAATTAGCAAAAAAATGAGATACAATCTGTCCTGTTATTAATCCTGTTGCTCCTTGTTTTAAAAAACCGATAGACAATTGAACTATAGCAGTTACTATAGATTTAATAATTGTAGCATTTGATATATCTTTATAGTTTTTTCTTCTATTATTAAAAAAACTAAGCAGATTAAAAATACCGATAAAAAAAACTACCAAAGGTATAAAATAAAGCCAAATACCAATCTGTGAATTATTTAATACTGATAATATTAAACTATCAAAACACAATATTATAAATAATAAAAAGATTGAAATGGAACAAACTATTAAAAAACCCAATGCAAATATATTTATGGCATCTTCATCATTATCAGGAAGCATTATTGCATTTTCATATCTACCACAAACAACAGTTGAAAAAACTGCAGCTATTGCTACAAAAAGTGCAAACACCCCAAAATCCTCAGGTGTATAAATACGTGTCAATATTGGACTAATAGCTATAGGTATAGCTTGAGCTATAGTTGTTCCAGTCATAAGAGTAAGTACATTTCTACTAAATTCTGAACGAGGTTTGAGTTTATTTAGCATTTATTTATATTAAATCAGCTTTTGTAATATCTAAAAGTCTACAAACCTTATCAAAAAAGTTTTGAGTAAAGCTTAATACTTCTTTTATCTCACCTTTTGAAGGTAAAGAATAATTTGGATTTGGATATCTATCTTCTTTATAATAATCAGTGGCTAATCTTAAAAATATAATTTCATCTTCTTCTATATTAATATTTTTTTCAACCATAAAGTATAACTTTACAAGATCATGATCTTTAGGTATCTTTATATTTTCATTAGCAAGAATTGATTTAAAAGTTTTTTCTAAAGCTTGTTGTAACTCAACACCTATGATATCTTCATAATGATTTGCATCGTGTAAAAGTATGGCAGTATTAAGGTTTTTTATTGCAAATGTTAACCATTCTTTTGCATATGTTTTATTAGCCATAAATTTTTATCCCTCTTGTTAATATCTCTTCATAAAACTGATCTTTTACATTCTCTATTCTATTTTTCATTCTATCTGTACTATCTACAAATATATCAATACCTAGTAAATATTTTTTTTGAATATCAAAAAGTTTTTTTTGTAACTCCAGTTTATAGCTTTTTATATTTTCTACTTTTAAATCATCTTTTATAAGAAATAAATCTATATCACTATCCTCTGTCGGTGTACCATACGCATAGCTTCCAAAAAGTATAATTTTATCAGGATTAAGGGGTTTTAATCTTTCAATAATTTGAGGCTTTAATTCTTCTATACTAATCATCTTTACTCCTACTATATTTTTTAATATTTAAAATATCATCCTAATATTAATCCAATACTAAATAATTATATCTAAAAAAAATTTATTTACCATACCTAACCCTTAAAAACACTGGAAACCTAGGCTTACCGTATTTTGTAAACTCTTTATATTTAAAAGTAACAATATCACCTATTTTTGGAGGAGTTTT
>JAYEMD010000014.1:0-6520 GCA_034717895.1 Campylobacterota bacterium
ATGAAGAGTTTCAAAAGTTTATGAAATACTACATCGACAACGGCTATAAGCTTACTATAGAAACAAACGGTTCTGTTGATATTGAGCTTACGCAAGATTGGCAGAAAAAGATACTTTTTTCTATGAGTGTGAAGCTTAGCAACAGTGGAGAGTCTATAGAGAAAAGGGTAAATATACCTAATCTTACAAATATAATAAATTTTGCAGATGAGTGCTACTTAAAGTTTGTAGTTGATAAAGATTTTATACCGAAAGCTACAAAAGAGATAGACTCTATTTTAGGACAGATACCGCCATGTGAGGTGTATATGATGCCGCTTGGTGATACTGCAAAACTTATAGATAAAAACAGTTTGAGTGTGATAGAGTTTGCTCTTGAAAAAGGTTTTAAATATTCAGACAGACTTCATATAAGGGTCTGGGACAATAAAAGAGGGGTGTAGATGACAAGATTACCTGCAGAATGGGAGAGCCAAGAGTTTGTTCAGCTTGTATTTCCCCATAAAGACACTGATTGGAATAGATACTTAGATGATGCTATAGATACCTTTGTAAATATTGCAAAAGCTATTCAAAAATATCAAAAAGTTTTAATCATTGCTAAAGATTTGGCTCATGTAAAGTCACTTTTTGATAAAAAAAAGAATCTTACTTTTGTAAGGCTAGACTGCAACGATACCTGGTCAAGGGATTTTGGCGGTATCACAGTAGATCAAGACGGTAAAAAGTTTATCTTAGATTTTAAGTTTAATGCCTGGGGTAAGAAGTTTGAGTTTGACAAAGATAATCAGATCACAAGAAAACTAAAGCTAAAAGGTCTTCTAAAAGGGTACGGACACCAAAGTATCAACTTTGTACTTGAGGGTGGAGCAATTGAGAGTACGGGGGATGGTGTACTTATGACAACATCTGCTTGTATGTTGGAAAAGAATAGAAACCCAAGGATGAAAAAAAAGCAGATAGAGCAGGCACTTATGCAGTTCTTCGGACTTAAAAAAGTGTTGTGGCTTGATCATGGTTATCTAGCAGGAGATGATACGGACTCTCATATAGATACCTTGGCTAGATTTATCTCAAATGATACTATAGTGTATCAGTCATGCGATGATGAAGATGACGAGCAATATGAGGAGCTTAAAAAAATGGAGGAGCAGTTAGGAAGATTTAAAACTGCTGCGGGTAAATCTTTCAAGCTTGTTCCACTTCCTTGGATAGAGCCAAAGTATGAGGGAGATGATAGGCTTCCTGCAACTTATGCAAATTTTTTAATTATTAACGGTGCTGTTTTAGTACCGACATATCATGATAAAAATGACAATAAAGCTTTAGAAGTTTTTAAAAATATTTTCCCAAAAATGGATATAGTTGCTATTGATTGTACAACACTTATAAAAGAGCATGGAAGCTTACATTGCGTAACTATGCAATATCCAAAATTATCCAACAGCGGTTTCACTTCTAAGTGAAAAATTTCTTAAAAAAAATAAAAAACAAGGTAAAATAGATGGACGGTAAAAAAAGAATTAACATAAAACAAGGTCTAAAAGTAAATATAGTTTTAAAACAAGATCAAAGAAGCGGTAAACTAACCCAAGGGATAGTTAAAGATATCTTGACAAATTCACCTTCTCACCCTCACGGCATCAAAGTAAGACTACAAAGCGGAGATGTGGGAAGAGTAAAAGAGATTTTATAATTATTTATCTAAAAACAATTGCTCATAAAGATATAAATGAGATTTTAAACTCTTTATATCAAAACTCTTCAGCCCGTTTTCACACCATTGTTTTAGCTCAGGTGAAAAGTTTTCAAGCAATGGTTTAAACAACTCATCCACTTGTGACTGAACTAATTCCTCATGCTCTTTTAAAAGTTTTATATGGCTTATGATAGTTGCGTTTTGTACACCTTTAATTTGAGATATCTCATCTATAGTTTTTCCCTCTTCTATAAGTTCAAGTGTTTCAAGATATGTTTTGGTTAATCTCTTTTTTTGAATCGGTTTAGACTTTGTAGTTAGTTCCAAAAAAGCTTCGCCGTACTTTTCCCACTTTGATTCACCTATCCCATTTATAGCCAAGAACTCCTCTTTATTTTGGGGTAGCTTTTCACTTAGATCCACAAGAACCTTATCACTAAAAACTATATACGGAGCTACCTCTTCCTCTTGTGCTATTTTGGTTCGTAAAGTTCTAAACTGATCAAAAAATTGTGAGTATTGTTTTGTATCTTTTGATGTTTTAGACTCTTTCTCTACTACACCCATCTTATCTTTATCTATAGTTACACTATGCTGCCCTTTTAAAACTTCTACTCCGTAAGGTGTAAGCTTTATGGCTCTATGCTCCCCTACACTTATAGCTTCAACATCAAAAAGTCTGTCGGCCACGGCATCCCACTCATTTTTTGATTTTTCTGCACCTATACCGTATACGGATAAGTTCTCATGAGCAAATTGATAGATACGTTTATTTTTAGAACCCCTTAAAATATCTATAAGATGATTTTGTCCAAATGACTGATTTGCTCTAAAGCATGAAGATAAGAATTTTCTTGAATCTTCTGTTATATCTACAGACTCAACATCACCTTTGGTGCAGTTATCACACTTTGTGCTACACGCTTCAATGGTATCATCAAAATATGAGGCTATATTTTGGTGTCTGCATCCTGAAGAGTTTGCAAACCTATACATGGCATTTAGCTTTTTTTCTAAGAGTTGTTTATAGTTTATATCTGTTATATCATCCATCATAGCAATTTTGCTTATCTCATCTGCTTTTGTGTAAAGAAGCAGTGTCTCACTTTCAAGTCCGTCACGCCCTGCACGTCCAATCTCTTGATAATAGTTCTCGATAGTTTTTGGCATAGAGGTATGTACCACAAATCGTATATTGCTTTTATCTATCCCCATACCAAAAGCTATGGTTGCAACTACTATATTTAGCTTATCGTTTATAAACTCTCTATATACTTCATTTCGTATATCAGCATTTAGTCCTGCATGATATGCTTTTGCCCTGTAACCCTGCTCATTTAAAAATTTTGCAACTGATTCAGTCTCTTTTCGTGTAAAAGTATAGACTATCCCCGTTTGATCTTTTTTATCTTTTAAAAACTCTAAAAGTTGAGCTTGACCGTTACTTACTCTTTTTTTAGATTTTATAGTTAGGTTATCTCTTTTTGTTTTTCCCCTAAGAACCACAGGATTATTTAGATTTAAACTAGTTATGATATTTTCTTGCACCTTTAGTGTAGCAGTTGCCGTAAATGCAGCTACGGGAGTGGAGGGAAAGTATTGTTTTAAAAGTGAAAGCTTTTGATAATCAGCCCTAAACTCATGCCCCCACTCACTTACACAGTGAGCTTCATCTATTACAAAAAATGAGATATTAATAGATGACAAGAACTCTATAAACCCACCGGCACTAAATCTCTCAGGTGCTACATATAGAAGTTTTATATTTCCAGCTCGTATATCATCATAAACCTGATTTGACTCCTCCATAGTTTGTGATGAGTTTATCATCGCTGCACTGATATTATTATTTCTAAGTGCAGTTACTTGATCTTGCATAAGTGCAATAAGCGGAGAGATAACAACAGTAAGCCCATCTAAAAGTAGTGAAGGAAGTTGATAACAAAGTGACTTACCGGCACCTGTGGGGATAATAGTAAGTAGATCTTTATTTGCTAATATAGCATCAACAGCTTCCTCTTGAAAAGCTCTAAATGAACTATGACCGAATACCTTATTTAATACTTCATATTTTTTTTCCATTTTTATCCCTCTGACCCTAATCTCTTAAAGATAGACCAATTCTATTTTTATCTCTATCAATAGAATCTATCTTTATATCTTTAAGCTGTTGATTTACACTTAGAACATCCATAGGATGACCTATCCTTTTTTCTGATATCTTGGATATATGAAGAAGAGCATCATTTTTTAGCCCTATATCTACAAAAGCTCCAAAGTCGGTTATGTTTCTAACTACTCCGTTTACCCTGTCACCCTCTTTTAACTCATCTATATCTTTTACCTGTTGGCAAAAAGAGATCTGTTCCAGCTCCTCTCTTACATCGTATCCCGGTTTTTTAAGCTCTAAGATAATATCTTTTAAACTCTCAATCCCCACATCAAACTTTTGGCAAATATTTTTCATATGATCATTTGATAAATTTTCAAGATCACAATTTTCTTTTAGATACTTAGCCGCATCATAGCTTTCAGGATGGATCCCCGTATTATCAAGATAGCTCTTACCGTCTTTTATACGGATAAATCCCACACTTTGTTCATAAGCTTTAGCACCTACCCCTTTTGATTTTAATATCTGCTTTTTAGTAGTAAACCCGCCTATAGATTCTCTGTATTCTAAAATATTACGAGCTAGCTTCTCACTTATACCCGATACATAAGATAACAGTTTATAAGAAGCTGAGTTTATATCTACACCAACTTTATTTACTAGTGTTGTAGTTGTATCGTTTAGTTTTTTAGCTAACTCTTTTTGATTTACGTCATGCTGATACTGTCCGACTCCAAGAGATTTTGGATCAATTTTAACTAAGGCTGACATAGGGTCACGAAGCCTTTGCGCTATAGATATTGCACCTCTTATTGTTACATCAAGGTTTGGGTACTCCTCTTGTGCTATTTTAGATGCCGAGTATACAGAGGCTCCTATTTCGCTTACAACTGCATAGTTTATATCTAAATTGTTTTGCTCTTTTAGACTTGAGATAAAAGTTGCCGTCTCTTTTGAAGCTGTTCCGTTTCCTATGGCTATGGCAGTTACACCATACTTTTTTATCATATTAAGTATAGTTTTTGAAGCATCTTTTTTATTATTCTCACTAAGCAAATATATCACACAACTATCTACATAGTTACCGTCTTTATCTATAAGGGCACATTTACATCCGGTCTTATACCCCGGATCCAACCCTAATATCACTTGATTTACAAGTGGCGGTGTAAGTAATAGTTCCGATAGATTTTTACCGAACAGTTCTATTGCTTCAGAACTTGCTTTCTCTTTTAGTGCAGATAAAAACTCCCTTTTAAGACTTGGAAGCAATAATCTTTTAAGACCATCCTTATAAGCCTCAAAAACAAACTTAGAAGAGCTGTTTGCATGAGATTTAATTCTGAACTTTTTTATCCCCTCAATTAGATACTCTTCATCCACATCAATCTTCACACTTATTTGCTTCTCATTGACGGCTCTAAATATCGCTAGTAGTCTATGTGATTTTAGATAAGCAGATTTTTGATTTATCGAAGCTAAATCTTTATATAGCCCATCCTCTTCAAAGGTTTTTGTAGGCTTTGTAGTAAGTAATCCATAAGATAATATATTTCTCCTTAGGGTATCTTTTGTTTTTATCTCTTGAGAGTAACGTAATGCTATGATATCTTTAGCTCCTTGTATTGCATCATCTACACTTTTTATATTTTTGTTTAAGAATCTTTTTGCTTTATACTCTATCTCTTCAACAGAATATTTCATAGTTGAGATTATATTTGCTAAATCTGTAAGTCCGTTTTTAACAGCATCATCTGCACGAGAGTTTTTAGTACCCTTAAAAGGCTCATATATATCTTCAAGAGCCGTAAGTGTCATGGCACAATTTAACTGCTCTTGGATTTTAGGTGTTAGTGAGTCTTTCTCTTTTAGGATATTTTCTATATCCTCTTTTCTTTTTAATAGTTTCAATCCGTATTCATAAACCTCTTGAAACTTTAAAAGTGTCTCATCTGTTGCATTACCTGTCAAATCTTTTCTGTATCGTGCAATAAAAGCTATGGTACTTCCATTCTCTAAAAGAGATATTATATTTTCAATCTGTTTAGTTGTTAGGTCTATTTTTGACTTAACAATATCTATTATCTTACTCAATGTGTCCCTTTTGCTTCATAACTTTTAATATCTCATAACATTTGCTCACATCATATGTGGCACTGTGGTAGGCATCCGGGTCAAAATCTATTCCGTAGTGGATACAGGTTTCATCTAGTTTTGGGTTTTTTATACGACCGTTTTTATTTAGTGCTTTTACTATTTTTTTATTCTCTTTCATAGTACAAAAATGATTTTCAAAAGATACAAGCTTTTCTATATGTTTTAACTCAAAAGAGATATTGTGAGCCACCAAAGTTTTTGCACCCTCACAAAACTTTACAAACTCCTCATCCTCTTTAAAATATGAAGCATATTTATCTTTACTTTTGTTTCTGTGTTCAAGAATTATTTCAGGTGTTAGTCTATGTACCTGATAAGAGTAGTAGTTAACCGGATATCGCGATAGATAATATCTGTGAAATTTATCTTTAACGATATATTCACCGTTTTCAAGCTCAACCCTTACAGCTGCTGCTTCTATTACGTCGTATTGGTTATGGGAGTTTGTTTCGAAGTCTAGGATTATCATGGTGGGATTATAGCAAAAAGGGATTAATAAAGTTTAAAGAATAAATTGAAAATTAGTTTTTATTCAATTCTTCAATTACTGG
>JAYEMD010000015.1:0-6475 GCA_034717895.1 Campylobacterota bacterium
GTGTTAAAAAGCTTGAAAAAGCCCTTATTTAAAGGCTTTTTCCTAATTCATTTTTAGATTTTACTTGGTGTTTCTTTAGATGAATTCTAGAGTTTTTTTGCGAATGTATTTTCAGTTAGAATTGCTGATTTTTATCCGGCTTATTTGAGAAAAAAGGATATTTATTGTATAATGCTACTTTAAAGTCCTTTATTTAAGGTCTTTGCAGAGTATTTAATAATAAAGATAAAAGGATAAAAATGGAATGTGAAATTCTTCTTCCTTAGTTGTTATAAATACTTTATTTAAGCTATTTAAAATCATTATAGTAACTATAAATTAAATAAAATCCGATTATAGTCCGATAGACAGTTAAATTTTAAATCTTACTACTTATCCACTCCCCTCTCCACTCAAACATAATCTTAAATAGAACATTGTTAAGTCTCATGAGACAGCTCCATTTATTTTTCAGTTGGTGGTTTAGTGTTAAATTATAGACACCCAACCTTATTTTTAAATACAGATACCAAAGTAGTTAAATTGTCAGTTTAACTACTTTTCTTTAAAATGGTGTAGTTTCACTGATGAAAAGTTTTAAAATAGAAAATATTAGTAGAATACGAATTATTATAAAATCAATCTAAAAATCAAATATAAAAGAGATAGAATTAATTAAAGAGCTATTAGAGTATGTTTTTTGCATAGTTTTGCTAAAAATCAACATTTAAAATATATTAATTCTTGTTTTGATTGACATTTTCGCAATATTATGCTAAAATTAGTCATTAAAACAAGAAAGGATAATTATGTTAGTTGATTTTAGAGTAAAAAACTTTCGTTCAATCAAAGATGAACAGTTGTTTAGTATGGTTAGTGCAAAACAAACTGATCACATTGATACTCATACTTTTTTACCTACAACTTCAAAAACTTTATCATTAGTAAAAACAGCTGCGATTTATGGAGCTAATGCTGCAGGAAAATCAAATGTATTAAAAGCATTAGATGCAATGCAAAAGATTGTATTGGAAAGTGGTTCAAGATACCAAAGAGGTGATGAACTACCAGTAAAAGCATTTTTGTTTGATACTGAAGTAAACGAACCTACAGAGTTTGAAGTAACTTTTATTTATGATGAAATTAGATATCAATATGGATTTACAGCGACAAGTAAACGAATCATGGAAGAATGGCTTATTGCTTATCCAAAAGTGAGACCTCAAAATTGGTTTGCAAGAGCATATGATACTGAAACAAAAGAGTATCAATGGCAATTTGGAGATAAACTCACTGGTAAAAAGCAACTTTGGAAAGAATCTACAAGAGAGAATGCACTTTTTCTTTCAACTGCTGTACAATTAAATAGTGAACAATTAAAACCAGTGTTTGATTGGTTTTCAGATAAATTAAAAATTACAGGTGTTACTGGCTGGAATCCTGCATTTACTATGAAAATGTGTGCAGATAGTGAGTATAAAGAAAATATTTTAAAGTTTTTAAAAACTGCTGATATGGATATTGAGGATATTGAAGTAGAAGTTGAAGATTTTGATCCCTCAAAACTTCCAAAAGATATGCCAGAGGAAGTAAAAGAAGAGATTGAAAAAGAGATGAAAGGTAAAGAGGTTATTAAAGGTGCTAAATTTTACCATTTAGATAACTATGGTAAAAAAGTAGCATTAGATTTAAATGATGAGTCAGATGGTACTCAAAAGCTATTTTCTTTTATTGGTCCTTGGATTGATTCTTTAGAAAATGGAAATGTATTACTTATTGATGAACTACATGATAACTTTCATCCTTTAATGGTTAAATTTTTAGTAAATATGTTCCATGATAATGATATGAATAAAACAAATGCACAATTGATTTTTACAACACATGAAACTTCTGTATTAAACCAAGATACTTTTAGAAGAGATCAAATTTGGTTTTGTGAAAAGAAAAATCGTGCAACAACTCTTTATCCATTAACAGACTTTAGTCCTAGAAAAGGTGTTGAGGATTTAGAAAAAGGATATTTGTCAGGAAGGTATGGTGCGTTACCATTTTTCCATGATATAAGTAAAGCGATGGGGAAATAGTCGATGGGTACAGATAATCTATTTCATAAAAGAAAAGCTAAGAAGGTTGAAGAACTTCAGAGAACAAAAGAGAAGCGAGAACCTTATGATAAAGTACTAATAGTATGTGAAGGTGAAAAAACTGAACCAAACTATTTAATAGCACTTAGAGATTATCTAGAGCTTTCACAAGCCAATATAAAGGTAGACCCAAAAAGTGACTCAAGTCCTACAAGTGTAGTAAAGTATGCAAAAGAGTTAATTAAAGAGAGTTCTAAAGATCCTTACAATCATGTATTTTGTGTAATAGATAGAGATAGACATGCAGATTTTGACACGGCAACAGCTCAAGTAGATGGATATAGAAATAAAGATACAAAGTTTCATGCAGTAGTATCAAATCCATGTTTTGAATATTGGATACTTTTACACTTTACTTATACAACTAAATCATTTGGTGCAAGTGGTGATAGCCCTTGTTTAGAGTTAATAAAAAATGATTTAAAAACATATATTCCAGACTATGAAAAAGGTGATGCAACACAGATGCTACCAATCATACAATCTGGACTTGATATGGCAGTTGCAAATGCAAAAAGAGCAAATGAAACTGCTAAAAGAAATGGAACTGATAATCCAACTACTCAGATGGATCAATTAGTTGAATATTTAATAAATCTAAAATAAGGAGTTTGATGAAATAAAGATAAAGTTCAAATAGCTTGATAATATTTAATGCGTATAACCTGACGGCAATCAGGTTATTGGTTACGCTATGCGTATAAATTAAGTGTTACTAAAACAAGAAATGTTTAATACAATTAATATATAACTAAATGCAAAAGAATTATAGTTAATTGTAGATTAAATAAAAATATATTAGATATTCTCTGATTTTTTATTTCAAATATTTCCTTATTAGTAACATATTTAACATATATAAGGAACAGATAATGTTGAAAAGATGTAAAAAATACTTTAAGGCTGTATTGAATGGCTACTAAAGTATTAACTAGAGATATAAATAAAAAAGTAGAGATTGGCTTATGGGCAAGAGCGGCAGGTCGTTGTCAATTTGATGGTTGTAATAGAATATTATATAAATCACCTATTACACAAGAACAAGTAAATATAGCAGAAAAAGCACATATATACTCTTTTTCAGAAGATGGTCCAAGAGGTTGGAGTGAAGAATTAAAAGAAAATCCTGAAGATCTTAATGAGATTGAAAATTTAATGCTTATGTGTCATGATTGTCATAAAAAAATAGATCAAGATCAAGAAGGACTTATATATTCTGCTGATTTATTACAGCAATGGAAACAAGAACATGAGTTAAGAATATATAATGTTTCGAGTATAACTGTAAATAAAAAATCGCATATTGTATTTTTCGGTAGTAATATAGGTGATCAAAAATCACCTATTCAAGTAAATGATGTAATTCCTGCAATGTTTCCTGATAAATATCCTGTAAGTGTTAGTCCTACTTTACTATCAATGAATTCATCATTAAAAGATAAAGACAAACTATTTTGGGATGTAGAATCACAAAACTTAGAAAATAATTTTAGAGATATGATACAACCAAAAATAGTAGAGAATAATCCATCAAATTTTTCATTATTTGCAATGGCTCCCATGCCTCTTTTAATAAAATTAGGAAGTTTATTTACAGATAAAATATCAGTAGATACTTATCAGCCAATTAGAGAACCAAAAACATGGCGATGGCAAGAGGAACCTGAAAATTTTGAGTTTATTACAACTAATCAAGAAAATTATGATTTAGATCCTGTGTTAATTATATCATTGAGTGGAAATATATCTCAAAATAGAGTATATGAAGTCATCGGAAAGGATATAAACCTTTGGGAACTAACTTTACCAAAAGAGTTTTTGCATAATGACTTTATGAAATCAAAATCACAACTATCTTTATTTCGTTCAGAGATTAGAAAATTGATGGTTCAAATTAATAAAAAGCATTCAAATAAACCCTTGAAAATTTTTCCTGCTATGCCAATATCTTGTGCCGTAGAATTAGGAAGAGTAAGAATGCCAAAATCAGACATGCAGTGGATCATTTATGATCAGAATGATAAACATAATAAATTTATTGAAACAATCACTATCGGAGAAGATAAAAATGACTAACGGAAAAGAGAATTTAATTTTAGAAAATATTATAGAGTTATTGGAATTACCTGATTCTGCATATGAAAAAGCAAAAGATAGATATGAAGATTTAGGAGCTTGGTTTGATAGAGATGAGTCATTATTGAAAGATAATGATATTCATATTTTTCCACAAGGATCATTTAGATTAGGAACAGCAATTAAACCTCTAGATAGTGAAGAAGAATATGATTTAGATTTAGCATGTAAAGTAAGAACTGGTATCTCAAAAAGTACACATACTCAGGAACAATTAAAAGAGATGATTGGATTAGAGCTTGAATTATATATAAAAGCAAGAGGTATAAAATCAGAAAAAGATGAGAAAAGAAGATGTTGGAGACTTGAATATCAAGATTCACTTAGTTTTCACATGGATATTGTTCCTTGTATACCTCTTGATGAATCTGATTCTTCTAAAATTTATAAAAGTATTTTTGAAAATTATATATTTGATGATAGTTTAGCAAAAGATATTTCAAGTAAATCATTGTCTATTACTGATATAGAAAATGACAACTATCCAATTGTAGACCCTGATTGGAATATTAGTAATCCTGAAGGTTATGCTTTATGGGTTGAATCAAAAATGAATGAAACCCAAGGTATGCAAATAACTTTAGAACATGCACAAGTAGATAAATTACCAACTTTTAATCAAAAGACAGTGTTACAAAGGTGTATCCAATTATTAAAACGACATAGAGATTGTATGTTTAAAGATAATGATGATTCAAAACCTATTTCTGTGATTATAACAACATTATCTACCTATGCATATGGTAGAGAAACTGATTTATCAGTTGCATTAACAAATATACTAAAAAATATGGATAAGTTTATAAATAGTTTAATACCAAGAATAGCTAATCCAACACGTCCAGAAGAGGATTTTGCTGATAAGTGGTATGATGAAGATCACAAGCATTTAAAACTAGAAGATAACTTTAACCTTTGGTTGCTGGCTGCTAGAAGAGATTTTTCTTCAATAACAGGAAGAGATGATGGAAGTTTTGATTCGGAATTAATTTCTGAAAAAATGTCACTCCCTTTAACAGAAGCAACTAAAATAGGAACAGCATTAGGATTAATTAATTCAGAAGCATTTTCAAACTCTTATCATATTAAAGAAGAAGAAACAGCTAAACCTTGGAGAAAATCCTAGATGAGTTTAATCCATAAGATTAAACTAGAAGATTTTTTAAAAACTAATAAATATATGTCTATCAAGCCATCAAAAGATGATAGCTTGATAGTTGAAGGAAAATTTTCTTTTATTGCTAAAACGGATAAACATAGAGAAATTAGTGACTTTTATAGAATACGAATAACAATAACTAGCGATTTTCCCTCTAGTGTACCAACCGTAGAAGAAATTGGTGATAAGATACCTAAAACAGAAGAATATCATATAAATCCACGTGAGTATAAATATAGTTTATGTTTAGGTTCACCTTTAAGGCTATTAGAGTTATTAAATAAAAATCCTACCCTTGAAGGGTTTGTCCAATATTGTTTAATACCTTATCTCTATGGTGTTTCTTTAAAGATACAATATGGAGAAAACTTAGTTTTTGGGGAGTTAGCACATGGGAACAAGGGAATTTTTGATGAATATCAGGAGTTTTTTAATATAAAGGATGAGGATTCTTTAAAACAAGTTATAAAAATGCTTTCTTTAAAAAAAAGAATTGCAAATAAAAAAACTTGTCCTTGTGGGTGCAAAAAAAGACTTGGAAAATGTAGTAATAAATTAAATATCAAAATTAACAAATTTAGATATTTCTCATCTCGAGCTTGGTATTCAAAATATTTTGATTCTCTTTAGTATAGTTTTACTAATATAGTAAGTACTAAACAGTTTTTTTGTTTAGTATTATTATATACTAAATCCTGCTACTCATCCACCCCTCAAACATAACCCTAAATAAAACATCATCAAGTCACTTCCTTTTATACAAATCTCATAAAATAACTCAAGTTATTTTTTCTTTCTCAAACTCTGAAATAAGCTTATCTTTTTGAGTTGTTGATATAGTGTTCAAATAATCTTGTACTGCTTTAGAATATTTAGTGGTTTTTTTGCTATCACATCTTTGGCTCTTATTTTTTTGTCAAATTTCATTATTGATCATATCACTATTAGTAGATAATAAACTATTTTTAGAAACACTCTTATTAGCCTCCATTGAAATGGTGTCACTTCCTTGAGTTTTTTCTTGTGGTAAGCATCTTTTAGTATCTCATGATAT